>NZ_DATJPM010000082.1 GCF_035506375.1 Methanocella sp. | reverse complement strand
TTTGTGTCGTTCGCTGATTTGTTCGGTTTTTCAACACGAAAACACGAATTATTTTTATATCCCACGTAAGGGCACGAACCACACTAAGGTACATGCTTTAGCGTCAAAACACTAAACAACATCTCTAAGGCTCGAACATCCCAAAGAAAATGAAACACGAGGGAAAGCATAACTATTAAAGTCATGCCGTTCTCGTGTTTCAATCATTTAGCGCTTTAGTGCCATTGGAGAGGTTGTTTCGTGTTTTAAGCGCCAGGCATGGGCCTTAGTGATTTTAGTGCCCTTACGTGGGATAAAAAAGTCTTTCGTGCTTTCGTGTTGAAAAACCGACGGGCAGTACGAAAATCGAAAAAATGGCAGAGGACCACTAAACAAACACGGAACCACTGGCCCCTGTGGTTAAGGACACTCAAAGACGGCATAACCGGGAAAGTCATAAATTAAAAAATGTCAGTTTACCGCATCATCGCTGAGGCGCAAATTAATACGATCCTCGAACTGCTTGACGGCCTTGATCATGTCTTCCTGGTCCAGCTTCGTGCGGTCCTCCGTAAGAGCATTAAGGACCGCCTCACGGACGATCAAGCGTAAATCCGAGCCGGCGTAGTTCTCGGTGCGGTCCGCTAGCGCGTCGATGTCGAACTTGCCGTCGATCGGCTCGAGGACCAGCTCGAAGATCTTCTTGCGCATATCGCGATCGGGCAGCGGGAAAAGGACGATCTCGTCGAAGCGCCGCCAGACGGCGTTGTCCAGCAGTTTTGGATGATTCGTGGCGCCGATGAGAAGTACGCCATCGTTGACCAGGCTGATCTCGTCGATACATTTTAGCAGCGTATTAACCGCCCTTTTTAATGCAGCATGCTCATCGGACGTCCTCGTCTTGGCGACAAAGTCGAACTCGTCGATGAACAGGATACAGGGGCTTAATTTTTTTGCCAGCTCGAAAACCTTATCGATGTTCTTCGAGGTCTCGCCCAGATATTGAGACGTGATCATAGAAAGCTTGACCTCGAGGAAGGGCAGCTTGAGCCGGGCGGACATGGCCCGGGCCGTGGACGTCTTGCCGGTTCCAGGAGGGCCGACGAATAATAGCTTTCCGATCTCCCGCAGGCCGATCTGTCTCAGATAGTCGCGGTACTGGATGGCCTTGACGATCTTCTCGACCTCGGCCTCCTGCTCGGCCGTGAGCACGATATCGTCGAGCTTCTGGCCGACCTCTTCCGGGGCCACGATGTGGACGAGCTTCAGCATATCGATGGAGTCGCCGCCCTCGTCGGCTATGCTCTTACTCAGGCCGTCGATCCATTCCCGGCCGGACTCCTTGGTCGGGTTCCTGGCGCGGACTTCCTTATAGTCGACGTCGAAGTTGCCGTAGTTCTGATAGTAGAAAGCCAGGACCGGGTTCCGGTTAATGCGATCGCTGACGTCCTTCTTGGCGAACCACTTGGTGCCCAGGTCGAGCACCGTGAGCGTGTAGATAGAGCCGAACTCGTCGAAATTAACAAAAGGCAGCGAGGACATGATGTCCTTGGCGTTGTCCAGGCCAAAGATGGCCTTGATGTCGGACTCGACGACCTTTATGGGGCGATGGACTTTCTTTTCTTTCGTGTCCCAGTAGTGCTTCCGTATGAGAGGAGGCAGGTCGTCCTCGTCAAGGTTGTTCGAGTTATTGTAGATCTCGGCGGTTAAAAGTAATTCCAGAACGTCGAGCACGGCGTTCCCGTTTAAGCTTGTCATAGGCATCTTCCATTTTCAGCGGTCGTAAATTAATAATATTATAGACCTTGATGATAAAAGTTATGTCAATATAAATCTTTTGGAAGTGCTGCCGGTATTATAATAATATATGCACTATGAGCTGTGTGAGTATATCACCCCAGAGGATGGCTACGATAAAACCGAGAGTGATAGGTATGAGGAACGGTATCTTGGGCGTGATCCAGACTTTATTATCGATCAGTCCGGAGCTCTTCCATTGTAACAACTTTTTATAGGTATCATCATCGGCCTCAGCTCCTCCGAAGCTCCGCCGGATCTCGGGCTTGCCGTCCTTTTCCGTATACTTATGCATGAGGCGTACGTGCCTGCCTTTGAGGCTTTCGATGTTAGCCTTATAGCCGGTAAAGGCCATCATCGGGCTCGCCATAAGCTCACCGAAGGGCACGGTGGCCAGGTTGTAGATAAATATCGTGACAGGCACGACAAGGTTTAGCACCAGAGCGTTGCCGAAGACGGCCAGCCCGAAAATGACCGAACGGGACGTATAGGCGATAGGCAGCGCCACGCCCGCGATGTTTACCTGCGGGTAATAGGGGAACATCAGGGCAATGGCCATGAGCGCCTTGGCATCGGCGCCCCCGATGCCGGTCATGCCGAAGTACTGGAAAAGGTAGTAGAGCAAGTACATCATGATGAAGATAAAGATGAAGCAGAAGCCCCAGTAAAAGAGAAAGCCGGTGTCAAGACTACCGAGTTCCAGGCTGTTTATATACAGCTCATATAAGCCTAAAACGAGGCCTATGCCGCCCAGGAGATACCAGAGGCGGTTCGGGGCACGGCGGGTCCTCCAGTCGGTTATACAGGAATAGCCGAGAATGATCAGGCATATTACGATACGAGTTATGTTGAGCCAGTCCCAGCCGTACATATCAGGGAGATGGTCAATAAGCTATTTATGCTTTTTTACAGGCTATGCTATACTAAATTTGTCCGAGGCTCTTATGTTCATTAGGGGCACGGAGGACACTATTTTCACCACAAAGCCCAGTTGTTCCGTGTTTGTTGTGTTATCGTTTGTCCTTTGTTCGTGTGGTTCGCTGATTTGTCCGGTATTTCAACACGAAAACACGAAAGACTTTTCTAGTCCCACGTAAGGGGCACGAACCGCACTAAAGTGGATGCTTTCACGTTAAAACACTAAACAACCTCTCTAAGGCTCGAACATCCCTAATAGAAGGAAACACGAGGGAAAGCATAACTATTAAAGTCATGCCGTTCTCGTGTTTCAATCCTTTAGTGTTTTAGTGCCATTCGGGAGGTTGTTTCGTGTTTTAAGCGCCAGGCATGGGCCTTAGTGATTTTAGTGCCCCTTACGTGGGATATAAAAGAATTCGTGTTTTCGTGTTGAAAAACCGACGGGCAGTACGAAAGTGGAAAATAGGGCAGAGGACCGCTAAACAAACACGGAACTACTGGAGCTCTGTGGTGAAAAATAGTACCTCAATAACTTTATGATAAAAAATTGAAATATTCAGCACAGCATACCGGCTAAAAAGGGAATTATTCCCTCACTATCTTGATGCACCTGGCCGGACACTCGTTGGCGCAGATGCCACAGCCCTTGCAGTACTCATAATCGACGTTCAGGTCCCGGTCGATGCAGGACTCGGGGCAGTAAAGGATACAGTTGCCGCACTCCTTGCACTTCTCCCGGTCCACGACGGGCTTGAAAGTCCTCCAGGTGCCCGTCTTGCCCGCTGCGCCGTTTTGCGGCTTCGACGCGGGCGTGATGGGCATGTCGTGCCTCTTTTTCTTCGCGCTCACGAGTTTTGCCTCCTGCTTCATACGATCACCTTTCCGTAGGCCGCCTCAGCCGCCTTCACGTTGCGCTCGTCCTCGAACATGTCCTTGATGGCTTTTTCCGCCGAGTCAAGCCGGACCACGCCGAGCTTCGCCAGCGCGCCCAGGATGGGCGTGTTCAGGATAGGGTTGCCCGACAGGACCAGGCCAAGCGATAGTGCGATGTCCGTGACGTTCACCCTGGCGATCTTGAATTTTGCATATCTGGGGTCCTTGAGCTTCTCGCCGTTCTCCGTGTTGACGACCAGCAGCCCGCCTTCCTTCAGGCCCTCGGTGACGTCGACAAGGTCCATGATCGAGTCGTCCAGCACTACGACGATATCCGGTTCGTAGATCTGGCTTGATATCTTGATGTCATGGTCGGATATGCGGGTGAATGAGGTGACCGGCGCCCCGCGGCGCTCGGCGCCATATAGCGGGAATGCAGCGCCGTACTTGCCTTCAATGAACGCCGCCTGTGCCAGAAGCTTGGATGCGGTCACGCCGCCCTGGCCGCCTCTGGAATGAATGCGTATCTCCAGCATTCAGTCCACCCCCAGCCAGAACTCGCCCTCGGGCTTCGCCTTTCTGACAAGGTCCGCTATGGTTTCGTACCTTACGTCCTGGCCGCCGAGGCCGGCGATGATGTTGTAGACAGGCACATCGTGGTGGAACCGGATCTCCTGCGCCAGGATACCGCCTGCGCCGAAGGAGCAGTCCCTGTCCAGCACTATGACCTTCTTGCCTTTCAGGTCGAGCTTCGGGAACGGCCGGAACTGCCGTACCCGGATAGAGCCCGCCTTGATACCTTCTTTTCTTAATACATCAACTGCGACTTCAGCTTCCCGTGCCATGGTGCCCATGCCGACGATGACTGTGTCTGCATCCTCGGTCCTGTACTCCATGAGGGGAGTGTATTTGCGGCCGAAGCGCTCCGCGAACTCTTTCTCAATGGCTCGGCATTCGACGTCCGCCTCTTTCATTGCATCGTGCATCGCCCGACGGAACTTGAAGTAGTCGTTCGGGCCTGTCAGGTTGCCGTATGACATCGGGCTATTCGTGTCCAGCGCATGCGGCAGGTCGATAGGCGGGATGAAGTCGCCCGGAGATGTGACTTCGAGGGGCTGGATTGCGTGGCTCAGGATGAAGCCGTCAAGGTTGACCATGCATGGCAGGTTGACCTTTTCCGCCAGCTTAAACGACATGAGCACGGTATCGTAGACTTCCTGGACCGTGGCGGCGTAGAACTGCATCCAGCCAGTATCCCTCTGTGACAGTGAGTCCGTGTGTTCCGCCCAGATATTCCAGGCGGGACCGACGGCCCTGTTGACGTTCGCCATGACGATGGGAAGCCTTGCGCCGGCTGCCCAGTGGATCATCTCGTGCATATACAATAAACCGTGGCTGGAAGTAGCCGTGAACGCCCGGGCCCCCGAGGCCGAGGCGCCGATGCACGCAGCCATGGCGGAGTGCTCGCTTTCGACCCGGATATAGGACGCGTTCATCTTTTTCGTCTCGACGAGGTTCGCGATGGTCTCCACGACCTCGGTCTGCGGCGTGATCGGGTATGCCGCGACGACCTCCACGTCGGCCTCCTTTACCGCGAAGGCGGCGGCCTGGTTACCGGTGGCCATCTTCTTCATTGTGTGGCCTCCTTTGCCTTTTCAAGAGCATCCAGGTTTGCCATATCCCTGATCCGGCCCATGCCCTCGTCCACCTCTTTCTGGAGGCGCTCGAGGTTGACGCCCTTGAACCTGCCCTGGGGCCTCACGTAGTCCTCCAGGGGTGCCGGCCTCTTGAGGGCGGCTTTGGTAGGGGCGTTTAAGGTAAGCTTACCGTCCTCGTACTCGAAGAGGAACCACATGCCGCACTTCACGGCCAGCTTGCCTAATTCGACGGACTTTTCCGTCGAGTAGCGCCAGCCGGGCGGGCAGGGGCACTGGACGTGGATGAACTTGGTGCCCTCGATGCTCAGGGCCTTCTGGACTTTGGCATAGAGGTCTTTGGGGTACGCTGCCGACGCGCTGGCCATGTACTTCGGACGGTGTGCCATTATGATGAGATCGATATCTTTCTTAGAATCCTGGCGCCCGGTGGGTGTCGTGGTCGTGATGGCGCCGTAGGGCGTGGAACCGCTCTTCTGCATGCCGGTGTTAGAATAAGCCTCGTTATCGTAACAGACGTATAGGATATTGGCATTGCGCTCGATGGCCCCGGATAAGGACTGGATGCCGATGTCCACGGTGCCGCCGTCGCCCGCGAAGACGACGACGTTCTTGCCCTTGTTCCTGGCGGCGGAGGCGATGCCGTCCGCGGCAGCGGCCGCCGCCGCGAAGGCGATGTTCAGCACCGGTACGCCATAGGCGGACTTCGGGAATGTTCCCTGGCATACCGTCGAGCAGCATGCGGGATTTACTATGATCGTGTTCGGGCCGGCCGCCTTGAGAATATAGCGCAGTGCGAGCATGGCGCTGCACCCGGCACAGGCCGTATTGCCTTTATAGAGGAATTCTTCCTCCGGGATATCGTCCAGCATCAAGTTCACCTCTTCCGGAAAAATGGTTGGTTTTGGTGTAGGATTATACTTTTTTCTTTTGTTATTTAATGTTATGGTATAGGCTATCATATGTCACGCTATCCCTTGCCGTGATGGCAGGATGCAGGACAATGCGTGTAAAAAAGCTTGCTACAGCTATAATATCGGTGCAAACCGGTTTAATGCGCAGATTTTTAACGGCACGGGAGCAATTGTTACCATAATTTTACGTTAATTTTATCATAATCCATATGAAAACGCGTTATGGACATCAGAGAGTTAATCGGTTTACGGTCATTATGCAGTCAGTGGACATCATAACGAATGCCCGTAAGGTCGTAGATGTGGAGCCTGAAAACCCGGAAGCCCATTTCCAGTACGCCCGCTTATTGGAGCACGAGGGTAAGCTGGACGACGCAGGCATTGAGTACCTGAAGGCCTGCGAGATGAAAGCCGACTTTGCCGATGCGTACGTCTGCTACGGGAACCTGTTGTGCCGGACCGGCCGGTACGGTGACGCCGAAATACAGTACAAGAAGGCGATCGGCATTAGCCCCGGAAGCTATTTCGCCCGTGTCAGCTACGCCGCCATGCTCGAGATACTGAAACGTTTCGGGGAAGCGGAGGACGAATACATCGCGGCCGCCGCGCTCAGTGCCGGACAATAACGGCCTTATCTGCCAGGGCTTCCCGTGTGTTAGCACGCTTTGCAAATGCGCACAATCCGGTAAAATCCTTTTTAAACCTGCGCCCGAAGCCAACTTATTGGGTTGTATCATGCCAACGCTTATCATATACACTCAGCCGACGTGCGGCTATTGCCAGGAGCTGAAGGATTATCTCCGGGATAATGACATCCAGTTCGAAGAGAAGGACATCACGAAGGACCGGGCCGCGTGGGACGAGCTTGTAAATAAGTATAAGGCCAGGGCCACTCCCCTGGTTGTTTTCGGCGATAAGACGATGCTCGGCTTCAATCCCGACGAGCTAAAAAAGATGCTGGGCGCAGAGCAGGCTCCTGCCCGCTAAATCTTATGGAAAGGGTCTCGGCTCTGAAGGCGAGCCTCCTGTAAATTCCACCAGGTAGCGGGCACAGAGGCCATAGGCCTCCAGGACCAGGCTTTTATCGATGCGCGGCACGCCGCAACTGACGATATGGATATTTTTGGTGCCCATTGTCACTTTGGTATCGTCGGAGTCCCGGTACGGATAAACGGCGATGATCTTCTCCGAGTCCGTGAGCAAGACCTGATTAGCCTTGAGGCCTATGGGCTCCTTCATGCCGATCCCATGGAACGTCTCGCCATCCACGGCAAAGCGCATCGTGAGGCCCCCGCCGAGCTTGTCTGCATCGAAGGCCGCGATGGGCACGCCGCTGGCGGCCGACGCCAGGTTGTACGCGTCCACGGCCGTGTTGATCCTCGGTAACTCACCGCCGGAAAGGAGTCGCCTCACCAGCGCCTCCGAAGCAGGCCTGGTTTTGGTCGGGTCGACGCCGACGCTCCAGAAAAAGTCCCGGTAAGCCCGAAAAACGGGGTCATACTTTACCTTTTCAAGCGTATAACGGGAAGCGATATCCCGGGCGGTCTCGAGCCTTAAGGCTTCGAGGCCGGGGCTTTCGCCGGCGACTGCGGCCGCCATAATGTCGCCCTCGGTTACGCAGATGCCCGGGAATTTTTCCAGTACGGTAGCGCTGAACTCCATGATCTAAAGCTCCCTTAACCGTAGATCTCGTCGTATTTCTGGTACACGATGAATGCGATGGCGGGCATCGTCGCCCTGCTCACGGCGTCGGTATGAATGAGCCGCGCCCTTACGCCGTTCTTATAGAGCGCGACAAAGCTCTTCTGCATGATAAAATCTAGATAGTCGTCCCAGGCTTCTATGGTCTCCCGGACCTCCCGGCAAAACTGGCGGTATTCCAGGTAGGCGCAGAGCAACGTATAGTTCATCTCCTCGTGGATCTCGGGCAGAGTGTCCTGGCCGATGACATTCACGACATCTTCCGAGAGAATGGTGAGACACCCGTAGCGCTCGTCGCCGACGTCGTATACCTTGCCGACCGCGAAGCACCGGTCCGCGCTGTTGATCTCGGCGGCGAACATGGCGCAGACATCCTGTAACAGCGTCGGGTCGTTAACCAGCTCCGCTATGCTTTCCTTCGCCTGCTCGTCGGTGATCGCGCCGCTCTTATTCTCGTCGAAATACGCTTCCAGCGGGTGGGACATTTAGGCCTCGGCCATAGTTTGTCTTTTAATACTATATACTTTATATCGGCCAATAATAACGATTATATCTACCATATGGCATGTAATATCTGATGTCTTTCCGTATGCTCGACCTGAGGCTGGCGCTTCTCGGCGTATGGCTGGTGGCGCTCCTGCTTGTCGTCGTGGTCATCGGGCCTGGCACGCTTGTAAAAGACTGTCAATTGGTTACACCGGAGGGCATTCGCCAGTTCGTCCAGTCATATGGTATCTTTTCTGTCGCGGTCTACGAGCTTCTGCACGCCATACGTCCCTTCACTTTCCTGCCCGTCACGCCGTTCACCATCGCGGGCGGCTATATATTCGGGCAGTTCTACGGCCTGGCCTTCACCACGATCGGCACCACGACGGCCGCGATCATCACGTTCTTTATTTCCCGCTACGTTTTCCGGGATTATTTAAAAAACCGCCTGAGCACCCATTATGCGGGTTTCGATAGCCGCTTTGACAGTGGCGGCATCTTCACCGTGGCGTCCCTTCGGTTCATTCCAGTCCTGCCGTTCGACGCCGTGGGATACGTGGCGGGCGTTTCCAGCATTCGTTTCAGGGACTACCTTATCGGCACCATTATCGGCGAATTACCTGGCGCTATCGTCCTGACCATGCTGGGCAATAGCCTGACCAACATTGCCTCGCCCTGGTTCGCCGTGAGCCTGGTGCTGGCGTGCCTGCTCTTCCTGCTTCCGGAGATCTACCGGCGCCTCCCAAAAAAGCCCGTGCATAAGGGCTAACCACCTGCCCGAATAAGTGAATATAAATCCTACTTCTGACAAATCCTTTAATGTTGATGTAATGGCGCTTCGATTCTATAACACGCTCGCCTCGAAGGTCGAGGACTTCGTGCCCCTTCACGATGAGGAGGTTAAAATGTATGTGTGTGGCCCGACGGTCTATGACTACTGCCATATGGGCCATGCCCGGGCATACGTCGTCTTCGATATTATCCGGCGCTACCTTCAGTATCAAGGCTACCGGGTCACCTACGTGCAGAATTTCACGGACGTCGACGATAAAATTTTAAAGCGGGCGGCGGAGAAGAACGTGCCTCCCCGGGAGCTTGCGGAAAAGTTCATCAACGCCTATTTTGAGGACATGGATCGGCTGAACGTGCTGAGGGCGGACTTTTACCCGAGGGTCAGCCAGAACATTCCCGCCATTATTAAAATGATCCAGGGCCTGGCCGATAAAGGATATGCCTACGTATCCGACGGAAGCGTCTACTTTAGCGTGGACAGGATGGCGGATAAGGTCGGCGTATTATCGCACCAGTCATATGACGCGCTAAAGGTCGGCGCCCGCGTCGAGGTCGATGAGCGGAAGAGGAACCCCATGGATTTCGTGTTGTGGAAGGCCTCGAAGCCTGGCGAAGCCATCGCCTGGGACAGCCCCTGGGGCCCCGGCAGGCCCGGATGGCATATCGAGTGTTCGGCGATGTCGCTGGAGACGCTTGGCCCGAACATCGACATCCACGGTGGCGGTATGGACCTGATCTTCCCCCACCACGAGTCGGAGATCATGCAGACCGAAGCGTATACCGGCAGGCCCCCCTTCGCAAAGTACTGGATACACAACGGCTTTTTGCTCATTAATAAGGAAAAGATGTCCAAGTCCCTGGGCAACTTCTTCCTGGTGAGAGACGTACTCAAGAAGTTTTCGCCTGATGCTGTCCGGTTTTTCATCCTGAATACGCATTACCAGGGCCCGCTCGACTTCAACGACCAGGCGCTTGAGGACGCCGGCCGTGGCCTGGAGCGCATCAGGAACGCCATATCCGGTATCGAGACGCGCATTAAGAGACCGCTTTTCGGAGCACCGACCATCGCGGACGTCCGCGAGCGCCTGGTAGAGAGTAAAAAGCGGTTCGAGGAGCGCATGGACGATAACCTGGATACCAGGGAGGCCATCGCCGAGATCTTCGAGCTCACTCGGGACGTGAACCGGTGGCTCGCCGAGGGCGACATGCCCGCGGACCAGTGGAAGGACGTGCTGGACCTGTATGGCATTTACTCGGACGTGCTCGGCATCAAGTGGACCGGCTCCCTGGAAGACTTATTCGCTTCTGAGCTGCTGCAGCTCATCGTCGATATTCGCGATGCCGTCAGGAAAAAGAAGGACTTCGAAACATCGGACCTCATTCGAAAACGGCTCAAGGAGCTGGGTATCGCCATCGAGGACTCGAAAGAAGGTACAAGGATTAAGCGCTCCTGACGGGAGAATAACGGTTTTATACTTTTTCAGCTTACAACTAAGGTATGGCCCCCCAGCGGCGCATGACGCGCCAGGTGCAGATCGGCCTATCCCACAGCGAAAAGGCCAAAAGGCTCTCCTCCACCGGCTTTTACGAGGAGGCCTTAAAAGAGCTGAACATAGCCCTGCGCGCGTTCGAAACGGAAAACAGAGACGGCCTCTGGGACGATGCGATCGCCGGCGTGCTCAACAATGCCGGCTTCGTCTATATTTTCATGGGCAATTACCAGGGAGCGGAGGACACGTTCAGATCGGCCATAGGCCTGAAGGAGCGCCTCGGCGATAAAAAGTCCCTCGCCGCCACGCTGGCAGGCCTCGCGGACGCCTACAGGGGCCAGTGCCGGTTCGACGATGCGGCTTCAGCGCTCCAGGAAGCCCTCGACGCGGCCGTGGCCATAAAGGATGATAGTATGGCAAAAACACTCACGGCGAGCCTGGACGCGCTGGAGCGCACGCGCTGCGACATGCCCGACGCGAACTATAAAAAAGCCGACTTCGACGAGCTTTATGTGCCAAAGGCCGGCGCCGACGTATCCGCCAGGCTGGCATATGTGAAGATTAAAGTGAAGGCGCCGGACGAGCTGACGGTCGAGGCGGACATTGGCTTCCCGTACCAGATGCAGGACCTGGAAGACGCCGAAGCGCCGCATTTCCCTGCCATTGTGCTCCTGTTCCCGAAGGGCGTGGAAAGTGTGCTGGAAGGCTCGGGGGTCACGGATGAGGAGGAGAATCCGGTCAGCTTTAATGCGTCCGCTTTCGATGGCCTGTTATACGGGCCGGGCTCCTATTGCCGGGGCGGGCCCCAGCCATTGCCCCTATGCAAGCAATATCTGTACACGTTCGGGGCCGGGCACGTCCTGGGATGGCATATCGGCGCGAACGGGTGGTACCATGTGGAAGCTTCCCTCCGAGTAAACCTCGACGCAGGGCTACGGCTTTATATCTGCATGCCCTTCGGCAGCGTTAAATTACGGTCGGCCGCTGTCGCGATCGACAGGCCGTCGGCGTGGGGCGCCGTATTACTTACGGCCGGTAACTTCCTCCAGGGCCGGAGCCTGGAAACGGCCAAACTACCTCATGTCCCTCATAAGTCGCTTTATGAAGGGCCTGCGAAGGCTAAAATAAAGTCCGAGGCGGGGACGACCATGAAATATGGCGTGCTCTGCCTGGAAATGATAAAATAAGATAGTAGTAACGCGTTAATCCGAGCCGGCACGCTTAAAAATCCGTATTTTGCGTGCCTATGGTAAAATACGTAACGTGCCCATCTATTCATGGAAATATCATGCCCGAAGATAAGGACCGCAACGCTAAGAAGAAGGTCATGCCCGACGTCACGCCACCCCGGGAAGAGCAGGGCACGTCGGACGAGATCGTAATGAGCGGACGGGTCTACTATGCGGAGGATAAGTCTACGTGGGCAACGGGCTACGGGAGGCAATACCTGGCGTCTCCCGAGGACATGAAGGACCTGCAGCACGGCACGGTCACCTGGATCGACGCCGCCACGTCGGACAAGAACGTGAACGAGGACATCGACCGCAGGCTGGACGCGATATTGCGGGAGCGGCAGCATAAGAAGAAGCCGCCCGAATATGACTTATAACGGGTGTCACGATGGCTGAGAAGAAGAAAGAGGATGCGAAGAAGCGGAAGAAGAAAAAAGACCATGGCGAAGAGGTCCGGCACGGGTATAACGTGGAGCCGGCCGAGGAGCCCGTCCACGGGCCGACCGGCAAGGACATATTCAAGGTTTGAGGTGAATCACTCTGGCAGAGCGGGAACATAACCGGGGTCACATGGGCTCGAAAGCGCGCCGTGAAGAGCTGGCCATGCGGAAGCGGAAGAGCCCGCTCCAGAGCGGCAACCAGCAGGAAGAGGAGCCTGTGCAGGGTCCGGAAGGGCAGAAGTCCTTCCGCATCTAGGCGGCCTTTCTTTTGCACAAGGTTTATTGTTTTTCGTCGCCTTATACACTTCTAATTTTACGGAGGCATCGCGCTTGAAGATTAATGCATATACCGTAGACGACGTCCCCATGATCCAGAATGGGGACGACCTCGCGGCGGTAGTGGAAGCCAGGACGAAGCTTGAGGACGACGATATCGTCGTATTTGCATCGACCATAGTCTCCAAGTCCGAGGGGCGCCGGTATCTGCTGAACGACATCACCCCGACGACCCGCGCCGAAGAGCTTGCCGTCCTGAACGCCGAGGACCCGCACTTCATCCAGTACGTGCTGGACAATTGCACGAAGGTGCTATGGAAGCACCCGCTTTTAGTCGAGACGGTGTTGGGGAACGTGTGCATTAACGCGGGCATCGACCGCTCCAACACGGAGACCGGTTACATTCTTTTATTGCCGGAGGACCCGAACGCTTCGGCCCGCAGGATACGTGACCGTATTATGGAGCTGACCGGCAGGAGGGTCGCCGTCATCATTACCGACACCAACGGGCGCTCCTTCCGGGAGGGCCAAATCGGTGTCGCCGTCGGCTGCGCCGGCATCGCCGCCGTGCACGATAAGCGGGGCGACATGGACCTGTTCGGCCACGAGCTGAAAATAACGATACAGGGCATCGTCGACGAGGTCGCCGCCTGCGCCAACATGATCATGGGAGAGTCGAACGAGGGTACGCCCATCGCCGTGATCCGCGGATACGAGTACCTGAAGGACGACCTGGGCATTTCCGTGACCTACCGTAAGGATAGGGAGGACTTCGTCAAGCAGGCGTTGCTAGATAAACTGGCGCAAATGGAGAAGCCGCCCTCGGCGAAAGAAAAAGTCAAAAAAGCAAAGGCTTACTGATTTTTCTATTTTTAATCCACCAGCACTTACCAGAAGCCGCATCCCCAGTATGCTGCAGCGTAGGGCCCGAACGGGCCGTAGACTCCCCAGAGCCCTCCATAACAACCGCAATCGATGACCGTCGGCCAGAGCAGTGCATACGCCGGCGCGATCGATATCACTAAAGCTATCGCCGCCAGGCTTAGTACAAACAGTCTTTTTAAATCCATTTGATCCCCCTATGATTACTCGTATTCCATTTACCGATAAATAGCATAGTCGCATAATTAACGGCTCATGAAGAAATCGTCCAGCTTGTCTGGCTGTATGCCATGCTCGATCTTTTTCCTTTCCTTTCTGATCTCCGGGCTGATATATGAGAACTTTTCCGGTAGCCTCGCCTTCGCATACCGCTTATTGCGCCGGCTCTCCACGTTCTGGGAGTCATAGAACGTGTCCCATATGTCGCTATCCGTATCGGGCATGTCGCCCAAAAGCCGCTCGGCCTCTTCTTTCGTTACATTAGCGATTTCGGCCCGGTACCCGAGGGCCCGGGCATTCAGAAGGTAATACTCGGCATGGCACTTGACCACGATGATCCGGTCATTGTTCCGCCGCATGGCCCATTCCATAAAGAGGTCCTTGATGTCGTGCTTCGGTGCGATCTCCACGTAGAGCTTATCCCCGGCAGGCCTGAAGCGGCAATAGGATTTGATACGCTCGAGCTCGCCGGCGGCTTCACGGTAAAGGCGAAAATATTTCCTTGCGGTAGCGTCTTTATGGGCGAGCAGGGCCATGAAGTTCGGATAGTACCGGGCCACCAGCCGGACGAGCTCGTCGGGTATGCACTGGTCATTCCGCAGGGCATAAGTAAGATACGAGCCCAGTGACAGCCCGCGCTGCATGGGATTACACGACGGGACTTTGACCCACAACTCGGCCTTAACGTGGAATGGCACATCCTTGACGACCTCATCCACGTTCAACACGACCTCCCCGTGGTACATGGCCAGCTTTTGCTTAAGCTCGCGGGCGTTCGAGCCACAGACTATCGTGGCGTCGGGGTTCTTCTTGAGCGCTACGGCAGCCCTTAACACGCCGTCGAGGTCTTTTTTATAGCCGATGATCACGCGAACACCTCACGCAAGGCCGTACCCCTCGAGCCTCGACTGCACCTTATTCTTGACTTTAATGAATGGCCGAGCCCTCTTCAGCACGACGCCGATATTGACCAGTTCCACGTAATCGTCGATGGGGCGGCTATTGATGATACGCCGGGCCGTAGTAGGGCCGATCCCCGGGACTTTTATGAGGTCTTCGTATGGCGCCTCGTTCACGTCCACGGGAAAGAAGTCATTGTTGCAGTGGGCGAGGAGCAGCTTCGGGTCGCTGTCGGGCAGGAATCCCTCGTCATCAAGGACAGCGTCCAGGTCCTTTGCACGGAGGCCATAATCCTTTAGCATATACGATATCTGGTATAGCCTGACCTCGCGCCAGACGGGCGACGGCCTGTTCGAGGAAAGCGGCGTCCCGGGCACGGGGTCGAAGCTCATGAAGTATGGCCGGCGCAGGCCGTAGTCGGCCTTAAAGCGGTCGATGGTGTGGATTATTTCTTTATCGGGCTCGTTAGAGGCGCCGACCACGAACTGGGTATCGTTTGCACCGACGATGCCCTCCCCGTATCGCACCTCTTTTCGCCTTTTCAGCACGAGCTCGTGGGTCCACCTCATCCGGTCCAGGATGTCGTGCCTGTAGTCGAAGTTCGGGCATATCTCGTCGTACCGGGACTCGCACGTCGTCTCGGCGTTCACGCCGAACTTGTTGGCGTACAATGATACTTCCCGGATCATGTCCCTGGGCACGCCGGGCATGAGGCGGGTATGGATGTATCCCTTGAATCCCTGCCCCCGGAGCATTTTTAGCACTTCAAGCTGCTTCTGCGTGGTCTTCTCGGGGTCGCCCACGATACCCGAGGATAAGAATAAGCCTTCAATGGCGTTCCTGCGGTAGAGGTCCCACGTAATACGAACGATCTCCTCGGGAGCCAGCGATGTGCGTGTGACTTCGCGGCCGCAGCGGTTCGGGCAGTACAGGCATTCGCCCGAGCAACGGTTGGTCATCAATGTCTTATAAAGCTGGATACACCGGCCGTCCGGAGTAAATGTATGGCATACGATAGTCTGGTTACAGCTATCGTACTTCGTGCCCTCGGATAAGATCTTTATGCGGTCGGTCAGGGAGAAATACTTCTCACTCATCACGGAATAATCGTTTATACGCTTATTTAAAAAAGAAGTAAGAGCACGGCGAAAGTTTTACGTGCTCTTTACTTTATCGCCCAGCAACTCCTTTTATTTAGTGATAAACCATCTCATAATTCAATCTTCACGGATTGTGAACGCCTTCCCATAGCGGCCCACAAGCTTACGGCGATGCCGGCGACAAGCAGGGTGCCCGGAAGAAGCGAAACACCGGGGAATGTGCTGACGTTGTCGAGGAAAAGTACCGCGGCTACCGTAATGGCAACACCACAAAAGGCGGTCCAGTCCCCGCAGAAAAAGTCAAAGATCTCCCACAGGATACGGAGCGGAGCCGGATATTTTTGCGGATCCGCCTCTTTTATATTCGGGTTCACCATCCGCCGGCTTATCCAGCCGATCAGCAGCAGGCACAACAGCAGATAGAACGCGAACAGCACCAGGAGAAACAGATCGGAAAGCGGCCATTCGATGCCGAACCCCTCTCCACTCCAGAACGTGCCAAAGGTCACCAGCATGATGCCCACAAAAAATTTGAACGTATTCTCCGGGATAATGGTAAGCGGCTTGCGCACCGCCACGCCCAGCGCCGTCACGATGAGGAGCGCCATAATGGCGGCGACACTGGCGGTCAACATCCCCTGGTATTGATTCACGTCCCCGGTCAAGCCGAAAGTGATGACGATCACGGCGACCTCTAATCCCTCAAGGAACACACTTTTAAAGGAGGTCAAAAAACCGAGTGTGCTGAATTTGGAGCGATCTTCCCTTATAGCATCAAACTCATGTGTACTTGTCTCGTATATTTTGGCTTCATCGCGCCTGGCCTTAAGCCCTGTATAACGTAAGATCGCCTTTTCCAGCCACTGGATGCCGAAAAGCACCAGGATGACTCCGATCACCATGCGGAGTATATTCAGAGGGACATACTGAAGAGCGCTGCCAAACACAGCGACCAGCACCGCCAATACGGCAAATCCGGCG
The DNA here is from genome assembly GCF_035506375.1 of Methanocella sp. Lineage (NCBI taxonomy): Archaea > Methanobacteriati > Methanobacteriota > Methanomicrobia > Methanocellales > Methanocellaceae > Methanocella > Methanocella sp. The sequence continues at coordinate 13,679 of NZ_DATJPM010000082.1, read as the reverse complement.
GCAGCACCCGAAAGGCTGCTCTTCCTGTTGATCGATGTACCGATGGCCAGTACAATGGTCAGGGCTTCAACCCACTCGACTATAGCTGCCAAAAAAACTGCTAAAAAGATAGACCAGATCATGACAACAACACCTATAACAATTGCCTGGCCTGCATTGGCATTACCTTGCCGATATCGTCGACATCGATTTTTAGATAGTAGCGGCACCGGGTGTCTAGTCCCTTCGCTGAGATCTTCACTATCCGGTTCGAGCCTATGTCATTTAGCCTTTGATTAGCCCCAATGCTCGATAGTCCGGGTTTATCAATTTGTAAAGTTTCATTTAATTGTGATAACATGTTAATACCTTGTATATACATCTGTATCATAATAAACTATATAAAAGTTACTATCATATTGTAACATATGTTACAAGGCAAAGATTATATGCTAAATAGATTAGATTATACATTCAATATTAGATGTACATATGATGGTATGAACGATATGGAATGGCTATTAATACTTACCCAGTTGCCCCAGACTCCTTCTAGTACCAGAGTCACGGTATGGAGACGGATGAAAGCAGCCGGGGCTGTGAACCTTCAGAGTAGTGCCTGGGTGCTGCCGAATTCGGCCAGGCATGAGGAATTTTTAAAGGAGATGCGCTCGTTCATACAGTCCCAGAATGGCAGGGCGTTTATATTCACGGTTAAGAGCCAGGACTCTGAATCCGATGATTCCATCGTGGAATTGTTCAATCCATACATCGACAGAGACTATACTGAATTTGCCGAGAGCTGCCAGGCCCTGCTGAATGAGATCGATAAGTCGACAGAGCAAAAAGAATTCGATTTTTCGGAGCTGGACGAACTGGAGGAAGACCTTCAAAAGCTGACGAGCTGGCTGAGAAAGATCAAGGCCCGGGACTTCTTTAAAAGCCAGAAAGGGGATTCCGCCGACGCCTTAATAGGACAGTGCCGTAAAAAACTTCAGGCTTTCGAAAAAATCGTATATGCGAATGAAGGACTTGAAGTACCGGAAGACTCCGATTAAGCCCTATTTTCATTAAAGTGTAATGTTATTTCCAAACCCACCTTTTCCATATTACCTTTAAAATATTATTAGAGGGTACGGTCAGATCCAATTCATCGACAAATATTTGTATCACGATAAACTATATATATGTTATCAATATGATGTAATAATTGTTGCAAGATAAATATTACGTTTGTTAGAAACAAGACTTACATAAAATAGAATGGATGAAGTATGGACGATACCAAGTGTCTTTTACTTCTTACGCAGCTGCCCCAGACTCCTTCGAGCACAAGAGTCACTGTCTGGAGACAGATGAAAGCGTCGGGAGGGGTGAGTGTTCAGAACAACGCCTGGGTGCTGCCAAATTCGGCGAGGAACGAGGAATTTTTAAACAAGATGCGATCGTTCGTACAGGCCCGTGGCGGTAGAGCATTTATTTTTACTGTTAAAGGCCTGGACACTGACTCGGCAAACTCTATCATGGAAACGTTCAATTCGAGTATTGACCGGGACTATACCGAATTTTTCGATGGCTGCAAGGCGCTATTGAGCGAGATCAAAAAGGAGACAAAGCTGAAGAAATTTAATTTTTCCGGGCTGGACGAGATCGAGGAGGACATGCAAAAGCTGACGAGCTGGCTGAGAAAGATCAAGGCCCGGGACTTCTTTAAAAGCCCGAAATGCGATTCCGCCGACGCCTTAATAGGACAGTGCCGTAAAGAGCTTCAAGCCTTTGAAAAGGCCGTATATGCGAATGAAGGTCTTGAAATACCTGATGATGCCGGCTCTTCATAGCACGAGGCCCATCAGCTTGAGAATAATTATACAGGCCGCTCCCGGCACGCCGCATATCGCGCTTATGAGGAGTGTGGGGATATCATAAGGTATGCCCATACTGAACAGGACGTTGGCTACCAGTATCAGTAATAGCCCGCCTATTGTGTTCAATATCAGGGTGACCAGGTACTTCGCTGCAAGCTTCAGCAGCTTCCAGGCGATAAAGATTATAATGATAGCAGCGACAAGGGACGCTGCCGTTATAAGCCATTCCGTCCCGACCATATGTTGAGTATAATGGTGACCGGGGATTTATCTCTTTTTGTTTTTAAAGCTGACTTTAAGGGACTCCAGGATTTTTAAACAATATTTTATTGTTATTTATGAGTTCCAATCTATATCCCGGCATTTTCGATCGGGCTTCGTGTTTTCATGGCCTTTTAATCATAAAAAGTTCGATGATATAGGCGATACTAACACTATATCGCTTTAATTAAATATGGCGATGCTTGCCGGAAGTTATCAGACGTTATTAGCCTTGTTGTGCCACATGCACTGCCCAACGATTAAATACAAATAAATATATTTTTATAATATATGAAAGTCTTCGACATCGTTGACCTGAAGATCGAGAAGCTCGGCGACTCGGTAGGAATTATCTTTCCCCTGGAATACGAAGTGCTGGAGGGGCTGGAAGCAGAGTTCTCGGCGGGCATCGAAGGCGATAAGCTCGTCCTCCTGATCCGGCCGTCGCTGGATAATGCAGTAAAAGAGGTCGTTAGCGAGTTATGGCGTGACCTGCGCATCCTTTTCTCGCAGATCGGAGATATTGGCGAGACACCGTGGGACCAGATAGACATCGTATGGAAGGCACCACACGTCTACGAGGAAAAAGTGCCCATATCGGCAAGCGAGGTGATCGTGCACCGGCATATCCGGAAAGCCTTTGGCAGGGAAGAGTACCTGGCCGGCGAAAAGGAGGACATGCGCAAGAGCATCCACGATACTATCACGAAGCTCACGGAGCTCGCCGCGCTGCGCCTGGGATTCCGGGACGAGCTCTTCGCGCGGGCCTTCGGCCAGGCCGTGGGCAATAACTTTTCCTGTAATATCACGAGCCTCTACGGCATGTACGACGTGGTCTTCGAGGTCTTCAACGAGGAGTTCGTGAAAGTGGACGATGACAAACACTGGAAGCTCACGTCTGAAACCGCGCAGAAAGCCGTTAAGGCTGCCTATGACCGTATACGGTACCTCTCGGAGCATCCGGGGGAATACGAAAAGGAAAAAGCCCGGGTCGAGCAGAAATGGGGCATCTGGGTGAAGCCCGCCTAATGAAGTCTTTTTAGAATCGTACTATGGAGCGTTGAGTTAGCCGCACCCACTACGGAAATGCCGCTTGCTTTCACCGACAAAGCGGAAAGATCTCTGCCTGAATAGTCTGTAAGAATGCCTCCCGCCTCCTTTAGTATGAGCGCCGCGGCCATGATGTCGTAGCCGCTGATGCGGTTCCGCGAGTCAATGATAGCGTCCAGGGAGCCTTTCGCGACATAGCACATGTCAAGGGCGATACTGCCCATGGTGCGGACAAGACATCTTTCCTCGACGAGCGGTATGATATTATCCGGCACCGGGCCGACACCAAAGGAATAGAGCACGTATCTCGGCTTTTCCGGATGCTCCTTCGTGGCCAGGCGCTCTCCATCGTAAAATGCTCCATTATTTTTCGAGGCATAAAAAGTCTTTCCCCAGACGGCTGCCACTGCGCCGGCCGTGATATCGGCGAATGTGGCCCCCGAAACTTTATTAGATAGCGCCAGGGACGTGCAATAATAGGGAATTCCCATGGAGAGGTTCGTCGAGCCGTCGATGGGGTCCATGACCAGCGTATACCCGGGCTCTTTGCCCTCCGGCACGACACGCTCGCCGAGCTCTTCGGAGATGACCCGGGCCACGATGCCTTCCTCGACGATCATGTCGTTCAGCGCCTCTTCCGCAACTATGTCGAAGCGCCTGGTCACGTCGGTCGGCCGGCGGCTCAATATCTGGTCGTAGTCCTCGTGCGTCGACAGGTATTCGGCAGTGCGCTTCTGGATGCTTTCCGCCATGCGCCTGATAAGTTCCAGCTCAGACATGAGTTCCACCAAAATGGGCGAGAAGCACGTCGGCGCCCAGGGCTCCTGCTTCGTTCGCCGGTAATTTTTCCGTATCGAGCGTAACTATAGGGGCCTCAGGAGGCTCGTAAGCGACATTCACGCCAGGCACGGTTGAGCTCCTGCCCGTCGTGCCCTTTTTATAGATATCCTTCGGCGCGTTCCCGCCCCCGCGGGCTTCCTCGCGCTTCACGGCCAAGTCCAGCGGGCATTTGACGTATATCTCTGCGTAGTCCGGTATGAGTGTCCGTGCCACATCCCTGTATTTTCTCAGGTTACCGGTAGCATCGACGATGACGTTCACGCCTTCGTCGACGAGTAGCTTAGCCATATATGCTATTGCTGCATAAACGATGGCCCGCTCTTCCAGGCTATACGCGGGCTGCGGCGTCAGGACCTTGCGCACGTCATCGATGTTCAGGACTTTCACGTGCACGCCCTGTGCCCTCAGGATATCCGCCATGACCCGGGTCACCGTGGTCTTGCCGCTTCCCGGGAGTCCCGTAACCCAGACTGCCCAAGCCATGCCCTCACCGCTTCAGGTATCGATTGACGTTCATGTAGTCGAACTCGTCGGCGTCAAGGATGTTATCGATAAAGTTGAAAAGCTTAACCCGGATATTCGGCTTTAAGCCCGGGTACCAGAGCGGGCTTGCCACGACGAGCGCCCGGAATACGTAGAAGGGCTGGATATACTTCAGCATATCGAAATCGCCGCTCTTGATAAGGTAGTTCTCGATGAATTTAACGAACATATCTTTGAATTCGCCCTTGAGCTCCCCGTACTTTTGCAGCGAATAAAAAAGATAGTTCATGCTCATGCAGGAGACGTCGTCCGCCGGCTCGCCGTACTCGCCGCGGCTCCGGTCGAGTACCGTGAAATCGACGCCGTTCCTGAACATGATGTTCCACGGGTGGAAATCGCCGTGGACGACGCAGAGACGGTGCACCTTATCGTGAAGCTTCCAGCGCCACTCGACGCATTTCTTCTCCATCTGCTCGAAATCTCTCGCCGAATAGTACCCGAAGTCCGCCGTGTAGCTGTCGACGAGGCCCATGATGCACTCGCCGGAGCCGATCAGGTCGCGGATACGGCGGTGGTATAAAACAGGGTCGTCGTTCTTCTGGGAATGGATGTAGACGAGGTAGTCGGAAAGGGCCAGGGCCCGGTCGATATCGAGTGGCTGGAAATAATGCGTATCGCGAATTCGGTCCAGGTCCCGGTAATATTCGAGGCCGCCCACCCGGTCCATCAGGATGAAAAACTCGTCGGCCTCGCCGGCGCTCCGGAGGCCGCCGTATTTAGTAAAAAAGCCCGCGTCTAAAGATCTTACATGCTTCGGCAGCGTGTTGAAGGCCATGTTCTGCCAAAGGATAGCCGAGGCACGGTCGGCGAACGTATCGTGGCCGAAGCCCTTCTGGACCTTCATCGATGACAGAACGGAGGACCGCATCTCGCCCTCGACGATGTAGTCTACGGCGTACGGCTTGCCATAGCCGAACCCTTTTAGCTCTTTTTCGCCTGGCTCCGGCCCCATCGGGATGATCCGGACCAGCCGGACAGGCTTGCTGAAGACCTCCGACAGGTAATTTTCGACCTCTTCCCTGTATTCCGCCATCAAAATGAGACAATGTCCTGGAACATCATATATCTATTGAAAATGTCGTCGCGGGTAATCTTTTTAAGCTTGTTGAGGCTGAAGTCTTCCGCATTATAGGAGGCGATGGCGCTGCCGAAGATGATCGCCTTACGCATGTTCCTGGGGGAGGTGTCCTCAGTCCGGGCCAGCCAGCCGATGAAGCCGCCCGCGAAGGAATCGCCCGCGCCCGTCGGGTCGACCAGCTTCTCCAGCGGGTACGCCGGCGCGCTGAAGCAGGCCCCGTCGGTGAACATTAGCGCGCCATGCTCGCCTTTCTTGATGATGACCGCCTTCGGGCCCAGGTCGAGGAACGAGCGCCCGGCGTTCACCAGGTTCGGCGAGTCCCAGTACTGCCGGGCCTCCGCATCGTTCAGGACGACCGCGTCCACCTTTTCGATCATCTTCGTGAGCGCTTCTTTCTTATTGTCGATCCAGAAGTTCATGGTGTCCATCATGACGAAACGGGGTTTCTTCATCTGCCTGTAGACCTTCATCTGGACTTCGGGGTCGGTATTCGCTAAAAATAAATATTTAGACTGCCGGTATGCCTCCGGCACTTTCGGGTCGAACGTGGCCAGCACGTTGAGCTTCGTGTCCAGCGTATGGGCCTGGTTCATGTCGTACTCGTAGAAGCCCGACCACCGGAACGTATCGCCCTTCTGGACATCGATGCCCGCGGTGTCGACGCCCATGCTATTCAGGAACGCCAGGTATTTCTTCGGGAAGTCCTTGCCAACAACGCTGATAATGCCCGTTTTGGCGAACTCGCGGGCGGCGACGGAGGAATAGACGGCCGAGCCGCCCAGCACCTCTTTGACCTCTCCGAAGGGGGTCTTAATACTGTCCAGGGCTACCGTGCCCGATATGACCACGTCGACCATGCCACGGCCCTCTTATGTGCCCATGCTCCAGGAGCTCAGGTATTTCTCCTGCTCTTTCGTTAATTTCTCGATGCTAATGCCCATGGTCTCCAGCTTCATCTTCGCCACTCTGTTATCGATGGCCTCGGGGACCTTATAGACCTCGTTCTTGAGCTTCTTGTGGCTCTCGACGATGTACTTGACCGACAGCGCCTGGTTCGCGAAGCTCATGTCCATGACCTCGGGCGGGTGGCCGAACGCCGCCGCCAGATTCACCAGACGGCCTTCCGCCAGGACGTAGATCCGGCGCCCGTCGTCCAGGACGTACTCCATGACGTCGTTCTTCACTTCTTTGACCTTCTTCGCCATCCTGCCCAGGTCCTTCAGGTCGATTTCGACGTTGAAGTGGCCCGAGTTGCAGACGATGGCCTGGTCCTTCATGAGCCTGAAGTGATCCTTTCGTATCACGGAAATGTCGCCCGTGACGGTGATGAAGATGTCGCCCTCCTTTGCGGCCTGCTTCATGTCCATGACGCGGTAGCCGTCCATGGCCGCCTCGAGGGCTTTGCGGGGGTTGACCTCGACGACGATGACGTTCGAGCCCATGCCTTTCGCCCGCATGGCCACGCCCCGTCCGCACCAGCCGTAGCCTACGACGACTAAGCTCTTGCCGGCCAGTAGCACGTTCGTCGCGTTGATGACCCCGTGGAGAGTGCTCTGCCCGGTGCCGTACCGGTTGTCGAACATCATCTTTGTCTCGGCGTCGTTGACCGCTACGACGGGGTACTTAAGCGCGCCGTCGCTGGCCATGGCCCGGAGCCGTATGACGCCGGTAGTAGTCTCCTCGCAGCCGCCGTAGATGCCTTTCAAGTATTCCTTGTGCTTCGAATGCACGGTGGCGATGACGTCGGCGCCGTCGTCCAGCGTGACGTTCGGCTTTATCTTTAAGGCGGCCTCGATGTTCTCGTAGTACTGCTTCTCGTTCTCGCCCCTTATTGCGTAGACCTTGACGCCGCCCTTCGCCAGGGCCGCGGCTACGTCGTCCTGCGTGGACAGCGGGTTGGAAGCGGTCAGCGCCACGCTGGCGCCGCCGGCCTGAAGCGTCGAGATGAGGTTCGCCGTCTCCACCGTGACGTGAAGACACGCGATGATGTTAACGCCCTTCAGGGGCTTTGTCTTATGGAATTCTTCCTTGATGTAGTTCAGCACCGGCATGTGGCGACGCGCCCATTCGATGCGCTCGGCACCCTGCTTTGCCAGCTTTATGTCCTTAACGACGTAGTCCTTCATAATATCACCATGAACTTCATGTTAAATAAATCAGATATTTTGTTAACGTATAACAATAATATACTATTTTAACTTTTCTTCATGTTATGTATGTATTGAATTATTTTAACTTTATGGAAATACTTAAGTAACGGTTTGGCTATATATTCATTTGGAGGCTTTACGCGAAGTTAAGCCATATTATATTGGCAGGATTTATGCTTAACTTGCCGTAAAATCGCATGATCGATGCAATCGACCGTAAGATCTTAGCGGAATTGGCAAAAGACTCGAAGATACCGCTGGCTAAAATCGGGGAAGAGTGCGGCATAACCCGGCAGACGGTGGCGTCACGCATAAGAAAGCTGGAAAAGGAAGGCGCTATCAAGAAATATAAGGCCGTGATCAATTACGAGAAGCTCGGCCTGCGCTCCTATTTTATACTGTTTTTAAAGCTCGACGTCTCGGACCAGGAGAAGGCGGCGGAATTCATCCGCTCGATCAAGACCGACCCGAGCGTGCTCATGGACGTCTCCATCACGGGGGAGTGGGACGTCATGCTGCTGCTGGCCTTCTGCGATGTGAAGGAGTACGAGTACTATACGAACGACCTGCGAGCCCGCATGGGGCCCATGCTGAAAGACAGCAAGAGCCATGTCGTGCTCAATTTCTATAAAAACACGGACGATTACGTGCCGGGTGCCTAACCTTGCCGCTTACTGTGCACATGCAGGCCCGATAGATATATTCGGCGTAAGTCTCCATCTCGACATCGGCCAAGACTATGGCGGCCTCGGCGTGATGAAGGATGGCAACCTTTGGATTTGACAGAATCAATTTATATAATAAATGCATATTTTTAAGGTATGAGCGATATCTCTGTTATAGTTTATTCCAGGAGTGGAAATACAAGGAAAGTGGCGGACGCCATAGCAGAAGAGCTGGGTGTTAAGGCTGTAGATGTCAAGGCATCGCATCCAGACGATGCGAAGATTATGTTCCTGGGAACCGGGACATATGGCAGTAAAGCGGGTGAAGATATGATGAAATTCATTGAGTCGGGCAACTTTACAGGCCGCAAGGTAGCCATTTTCTATACGTCTATGAATCCCCATGGAAATCAAAAAATGGAAAATACCTTGTCGGATGCTTTAAAGCAGAAGGGCGCCGCTATACTAGGTATATATCATTGTCAGGGCAAAACTTTTTTATTATTTAATAGAAGCCATCCCACTCAAGAGGAATTAGATAACGCAAAGAAGTTCGCAAAAGAAATGATCAAATCGAGTTAAACCAATCCTCATTTTTTATATTTTATTTTCTCATTGCTCTTTCTCAGATATTAAATGCACACGATTTTACAAACCCTTCTTTAGCACCCGCAGACTTTACAGAACCCTTGATACGTAACCTATATATACTAGTAACGTGTAATATCGGATTGTCGATATCGAATGTCCGATAAATAATCGATATCATACATTCGATACCAAGAGCATAAAAATGATTTCAATAAAAATATGCCATATCGGTAATACGATAGGTGAGAAAAAATGAGCGACATGAACGATCTATGGAGAAAGCTCAGCAAGCTGGGCCGGTACGGCGGCTACGGAGGACTAAGGTCCTGGGTCCTGTACATGCTCGGCGAGCGCCCGATGAACGGGGCAGAGATCATGGACAGCATGGAGTCCATGAGCTATGGGGCCTGGAGGCCGTCCCCTGGCTCGATCTACCCCCTCCTGAGCAAGATGGTGGAGGAAAAGCTGATCACCAAGAGGGAGGATGGCAGGTATGTCCTCGCCTCCGAAGGATACGACCGCATCAACTTCTTTGGTGAGAACGTGGACAAAAGGCCCTACTCCGTCGGCAACATTCTGACGGATTTCGACAACTATCTCTCCTATATGGAGGACCTGCAGAAGGATAAGGTCCTGCCATATGAGGATAAGCTGGGCAGGATCATCGAGAGGATGACAAGGCTGAAGGAATCGCTGCACAAGTAACCGGGATGATGACACATGGAAGAGCCAGGATTTGACGATTACTCGAGAATGGGACGGGAGATCAAGGACAGAGCCCATGACATGGAGCACGCCATCAGGCACATGGAGCATGATATAAGGCACGTCGAGCGCGAGCGCATGCGCGCGATAAAGAACGCCATGAAGAATGAGATGGGAAATGCCCGCAATTCATCCCCCGGCCCGCGCACGGTGGAGGAAGTGCTGGTCGAGATCGACAGCTATCTGTCGTACCTGGAGGATCTGCCGGCCGAAAAGCTGGCGCCTCACGAGAATAAGATCAACGATGTCGCCGGACATCTGGAAAAGTTGAGAAGCTCGCTGACGAGGAAGCCTTAGAAGCTGCGGCGGTCATATCGATGGTCCATGAGCCATATTCGATAAAAAATGTCGTACGGGAGATCCAGTACGACGTCGCGTACCTGGAGGATGCGCCGGATGAGATGCTGGCGCCCTTCGTCGAAAGCCTGGGCATCATCGGGGAGCGGCTACTGAAACTAAAGGAGATACTTTCGCGTCAATAACATTGAAAATATGCAATAAACGGGTGATGTAAAATGGTATTCGGAACGGTCATCTGGACCTTCGTCTGCGCCCTTTTCGGCGCCATATTCGGCTATATCCTGGGGCTCATGATCGAGCTCTTCCCGGGCGTAAATGCTGCCCTTCTCAACGGGCTTCACGTCACAAGCATGCCCGCGCTGCTGGCGGCCCTTGGCCTCGTGGCCGGCACGCTCCTGGGCATACTCATCAGTGCCCTGGTATATTATGCCTGGACGGGCAAGTACGCAAAGTATTTCCACAACTGGAGCCACGGCGATGGCCGCAGGTACGTGCATGGCCACCATCACTTCAGGAGATATGGACACTACTATGAAAGCGCATGCGGCCCCTGGTCCAATCCGGTCGAGGACAGCCTCTCCGAGATCGACGGCTATGTCTCCTACCTGGAGGATATGCCGAAAGACCGGCTGGAGGCATGCGATGAAAGGATCAGCAGGCTGAACGAGCGCCTGTCGAATTTAAAGGCGTCGCTGAATAAAAACAGGAGCGGCTAAAGAAATATCAGAAATAGGAGGGACATGTCATGTTACTCGAGAGCATGAATGGGATTAGCGGCATGCTGGCGAATGGAGCATTAGAGCTCGTCAGGAATATTCAGGCGTTCGCCGTGCAGATAATCGACTTGCTGGGCGGCACGCGGGGCATCGAGTCCCTGCTCGTGATCGGGTTCACCATCGGCATGTTAGCCTGTCTCTACGAGATCAAGAAAATCAATGGGTGATATCATGGTAATCGGAACAATAATCAGAAGTATATTCGGCGCCGTCTTCGGCGCGATCTTCGGCTTCATCATCGGCTGGCTCATGGAGCATTTCCTGCCGAACTTCAATAACGCGCTGCTCGCGGGCCTGCATGGGCTAACGGGCATCGGCAGCATCCGCATGGCCGGGCTGCTGGCTGCCATCGGGTTCATCGTGGGTATCCTGGGAGGGCTCATACCCCGCCACCACTGGCATCACTGGCTATAGACCGAAAAATATGAAAGACTATTGAGTCTATATTAAAAATTTTTTAAAGGATGAAAATCGCTAACTAAGTGGGCACTATCGGAGAGATGAGAATGACAGAACCGGTCATTAAAGTGGATGCGCTCGTCAAAAAATATGGTAACTTCATGGCAGTAGACGGCATTTCCTTTACCGTCGACCAGGGCGAGGTTTTCGCCTTCCTGGGCCCGAATGGTGCGGGAAAGACGACGACCGTCGAGATCCTGGAGACGCTCAGGACGCCGACTTCCGGCAGCGTCAGCGTCCTTGGCATGGATATCCGCAGGCAAGAGCAGAAGATCAAGCAGAAGGTCGGCGTGATGCCGCAGAGCTTTAATGCTTTCGACTGGCTGACCGTCCGGGAGAACATCGAGTATTTCGGCTCGATGTACTCGAAGACCGTCGACATCGACCACCTCATCGAGACCTTCGGCCTTAAGGATAAGCGCCGAGAACTCTTCAAGAACCTTTCCGGCGGCCTGAAGCAGCGCGTCGGCATCGCCCTGGCGCTGGTCAACGACCCGGACATCGTGTTCCTTGACGAGCCCACCACGGGACTGGACCCCAGGGCGCGGAGGGACGTGTGGGAGGCCGTCCGGGAATTAAAGAATCGTGGAAAGACCGTGTTCCTCACGACCCACTACATGGACGAAGCGTATTATCTTGCGGACCGCATCGACGTCATCTTCAAGGGCAAGATCGTGGCGGAGGGGACGCCGGAAGACCTGATCAATAAGTATGGCGGAGGGAATACGCTCATCATACGTGACTGTTGCGAAAAAGCGAGGGAACAGCTGGTCAGGGCGATACCCGGCAGCCGGATCTCGGGCAGCGACATCCTCACGAAGCTGCCTCCCGAAGACGGAATGGCAAGTATCGCCAAAGCCGTGTCCATTCTCAATAACGGCGACCTCTCCTGTAAGGAGATATACGTGAAAAAGTCGACGCTCGAGGACGTGTTCCTGAACCTGACGGGCGAGAAGCTCACTGAGGAGGCGTCGTAGATGTCGAGGATCGTATCCGACGTCAAGTACAGCCTCATCGCCTACTTCCGGAACAAGGGCGCGCTCTTCTGGACCCTGATCTTCCCCATCATCCTGTTTCTGTTGATGGGATATCTGTTCGGCGGCCAGTCCGGCCCCCTGGAGCTCTACTATCAGGATTCTGACGGCTCGCAATTATCCCATTCCTTCGTCGGCGCCTTAAACCAGACGGGCGTGTTCGACTTGAGGGATGGCGCTGGAATGGACCTGGCCCAATCGCTTAAAGATGGCAAGATATCGGCGTATATCGTGATACCGTCCGGGTTCGAGAAGAGCGCCATGGCGGCGAAGGCCGGCAGTAACGTCTCGAATGCGGGGCTTGAGGTCTATTACGATAAATCAAAGTCCACTTCCGGCATCGTCATATCGGTCATCGAGCAGGTCGTGAACGGGATGAACATGGCCCTGGCTGGCGCTAGGAACGTCATACCGGTCACATCGCAGGACGTCACGACGTCGAGCATGAGCTTCGTCGCCTTCCTCCTCCCCGGCATCATCGGCATGACCATCATGTCATCGGCGGTGAACGGGACCGTGTCGACCACGGCCAGGAATAAGGCCACGGGCGTATTCCGGAAGCTGGCTACGACCCCGATCTCCCGGCTGGAATGGAACGCGGCGAAGATCATCAACCAGACCATCATCCTGATGCTCTCGATATCCATATCGCTGATCGTCGCCTGGCTGGTTTTCGGGATCGTGCCGAACATCAACGCGGTGTCCGTACTGATGATCATTTTCGGGTCCGCCGTCTTCTCGGGGCTCGGTATGCTCATTACGACGTTCGTCAAGGACGTGGACTCGGCGGAGAACGCCGCGAGCGCCATCACCTTCCCGCTTATGTTCGTTTCCGGCTCATTTATATCGGTGGACAGCATGCCGTGGTTCCTGCGATACCTGGCGGACGTGTCGCCGCTGACCTACCTGAATAACGGCCTCAGGAGCTCGATGATCACGGGCAACTACGGCGATGCCGTGATGAATTTGATCATCGTCGCCATACTCGGGATCATCCTCTTCGTCGTAGGCGTATCCCTGCTGAAGTGGAAGGAAGACTAAGCCTTCCACTCGCCTTTTTCAAAAAGTAAATGCTATGTTGAATTGCTCCCGTATTTTAAGCTTTTTAAGGGCACGGAGGACACTATTTCTCACCACAAAGGCACGAAGAGCACGGAGGCTCACAAAGTTTTCTTTTAAATGTTTCGCTGATGCGAATTCGAGCAAGTTACAAAGGTCACATAGCCGGTTCATTGGCGATAAGGGCACGAAGGATACAAAGACACAATGGAATGAGAAAGAGCACTTTTTACCATCGTGCCTTCATATCCTTTGTATCTTAGA
>NZ_DATJPM010000081.1 GCF_035506375.1 Methanocella sp. | reverse complement strand
GTTGATGGGCACGTATGACTCGTGCTGGGGCTGGTTCCACTGGCCGCCGCGCGCGAAGTTCAACACGTTGCCTGTAGCCGCGCAGCCGCCGTATGCGACTACGAGGCCGGCCTTCTCTCTGGTCTCCTTAATCAATTTTACGCTTTCCTCGTCCTGGAGACAGACGCCTCCCTCGACGATGGCGATATCGAACTTACCCTCGGGTAAGGTCCTGGCGTCAGCGAGGGTCAGGTTGTAGACCATGTCCACTGCGCCCAGAATATCAAGCAGCTTCTCATAGGTGTCCGCGAGTGATACCAGACAGCCCGTGCAGCCGCTTAGATGAACATATGCAAGTTTTGGCTTAGTCACTTTTACTTCCTCCTTCTTTGGTGCAACTACTTCTTTCTTAGTTTCCGGAGCCTTAGTCTCAGGAGCTGCCTTGGGCGCCCCGCCGAACAGGCTCTTCAGTTGATCTAATAGTCCCATAATCGATCCCTAGCTCTTTTAGTACCATCTTAATGGCTTCCGGCACCGCGCGCTCTACCTCGGGGGTGAGCTCCCATACGATGTCGGGTTCAGAAACCTTCGCCGGCTGGCAGCCGATGACCACGATGTTCACTTTATCCTTGATAGCGTGCAATGGCTCGCTCAGGGTCCAGTTGTGGGCATCGATGAATTTTCCCTTGGGCAGCTCGTCCACGGAAAACTTGCGGAGTGTTCCGGGTTTCGCTCCCCAGCTAATGCAGTCCAGTATGATCAGCTTCTTGCAGGTCTCGTCGAGCAGGGTAAAGATGAGGTGGGGTGCTCCCGTACCCCCGTCTATGACCCTGATGCCAGGCGGTAATTCGATCTTTGACATTTCCTGGGCTACTCGCGGCCCGAAGCCGTCGTCCTGGAATAATACGTTTCCACAGCCAACTACGAGGGTTTCCGCCTCAAGGATCATATCATGGCCTCGTCTACGAGCTTGCCCTCCTCGTCGACGACGATCATGTGGGTCGCGCACGAGACGCACGGGTCATATGCCCGGACGACGTACTCTGCCCACTTGTAGTGCTGTCCTTCAGTGGCCTTTCCGATGGTCGGGATGTTCCAGGTGGTTGCGACCAGGCAATTGTAGTAAGTGATCTTGCCATCCTTGACCTTCGCGGTGTGGACGTTCACGCCTCTCGGAGCCTCGTTTGCGCCGACTCCCAGCGTCTTGCCGTCGCCGCCGGACTCGGGAGGCTTCTTTAAGGTCTCCTTGGTCGTGTCCAGCTGCTGGATAAGCTCACGTGCCCTTGCGAGCGCGATGGGGATCTCCATTGCCCTGGCGATGTTGATGGCCATGGCGCCTCTGGGGTCGAAGTCGCCGCAGTCCTTTGCGCCGAAGCCCTTGAACCGCATCAGGCGTGCCCTCGGGCCGCCCTCGACGGTCCTGCCGCCGATCATGGGGATGCTGGTGCATGCCTCCATGCCGATTTCGCCGGGGTAGTAGGACTTGGGGGTGATCTCGCTGAACCTGTAGAAGTACTCTGTCTCGAAAAGATCGGAATTACCATAGTTGAGATCAGTGGCCATGAGCTCGCGGTCGTGGACGCCCAGCTTCTTGGGCACTTCTGTGTTGCCCTTTAGCGTGGCGAGCATGAAGTCGACCTGCTCCTTCATGATGGGCTCGTACTGGTTCAGCATCTCGATGATCTTGCGCTTTGCAGCCTCTGACATGTTCTTCTGCATGCCGCCGACCCGGAAGTTCGGGGCGTGGATGGCTTCTCCGCCGGTGATGTCCACGATGCCCTGGCCGATCTTTCTCATCTTCTGGATGCGGACCGTGGCCGCTAAGGACGCGCTTGGGTCCTTGACGAAGTCCGGAAGGATGAGCAGCTCATGGAGCGGGTGGCTGTGCAGCTTATTGCCCATGTTCGCTAGTTGCCTTATGACAAGGCCGTCCTTCGGCGGGATGATGCCGAGGGCTCTCTCAATGCACTCCACGGACGCAGTCGAGTGGGTAATGGGGCAGATGCCGCAGAACCTGGACGACGCGACGGGGGCGAACTCCATCGGTTTTCCCGTAATAAATTTTTCAAATCCTCTGACGGGCGTTATGCTCAGGTAATTACCCTGAGTCACGATCCCGTTGTCATCAACTTCAAGGACGAGTTTTGAGTGTCCTTCATGTCGAGTTGTCGGTGATACTACTACTTGACTCAAATATACCGCCTCTATCTATCTTTTTCCGATGCGACAATATATAATGTTTCTGGCTGATTTCTAAAATCTATATTAATAAATTAATTATATAATATTATGCGTTAATTATAATTTATAATTTAGGCGATTTTAGCCTTATATTATCGCTTTTTCAGCAATCGTTAAATTAATTTGGCTGCGCAATCTTTAGGCCCGAAGGGAAACGTTAGCTATCTATATAGTAACTAATATCAATTAAAAACTTTATTATAAATAATCGACATGAGTAACCTTTTTTTAAATATTAAGCTGTTTTTCCAGTAACCTTTTTATAGACAATCACAAAATTACTATTATTTACAGGTATTATCGATAAATGATTAATCTGACCTTGATTCGACCTGTTAAACTAGTTTAAATATATTATAGGTTATTCAAGCGAAAAGGCGAAAAAACAGCCCTTTTTCGCTTAAAATGTTTTTTTGAATTGAATATCGGTTTTAGATAACTTTAATATAGAAAGAAGAACAAAAAATATAATCTTTTTTTAATGTCAGTATGCCGAACCTCGCGGCGTAATGTGGTATGTTATGTGGCGCACGGGGGCCGGCCTGACGTTTGAATGGAGGATTGAATATGGCAATAAAAGCACCCTTAGACATTTGTAAGGCGGCTTCAACGGCCGGATGTACAAAATGTAGTATATGGGTAGACAAACTTTTGCTCCTGGGCTTCCTGGCGGGCGCATATATCGCCTTCGGTGCCCTGCTCAGCGAAATAGTTGCCGGCGGCATGCTCTCTGGCGGCATGATCGGGGACGCTGCGGTCAAGATGCCCCCGGGCCTGCTCAAGTTCGCTGCTGGTGCGGTGTTCCCTGTGGGCCTGATGCTCGTCGTCATCGCGGGGTCCGAACTCTTCACCGGAAACTGTATGTTCTTACCTATAGGCGTGTTGAATAAAGAAGGAACGTGGACAGGGCTCGCGATCAACTGGATCGTTGTTTATATCGGTAACCTTATTGGCGCTCTCTTTGTCGCTTATTTCCTGGCATACCAGGCCGGGCTCTTCAACGCGGCTCCGTTTGCAGTATGGGCGACGGCGAACGTCGCGAACGCGAAGGCGGGCCTGGACTTCTGGACGGCTTTCTTGCGAGGTATCGGCTGTAACTGGCTCGTGTGCCTGGCCGTCTGGCTGGCGCTGAGCGCGGACGATGCCATCGGCAAGATATTCTCCTGCTGGTTCCCGATCATGGCCTTCGTCACGATCGGCTTCGAGCACAGCGTCGCGAACATGTTCTTCATCCCGCTTGGCATCTTCATCGCCAACGACCCCAAGATCGTCGCTACCGCGGGCCTGACGGCCGCTCAGACGAGCAACCTGGTCGGCACGCATGGCTGGTACAACTTCTTCGTCACGAACCTCATACCGGTCACGCTGGGCAACATCGTGGGCGGTGCGATATTCGTGAGCCTGATCTACTGGTGGATCTACCTCAGGTCTCCGCTCGTCAAGGTCAAGGTCGGCGAAGCCCCGAAGGCTGTCCCCACGGCGAAGTAAGCTATATTAATGCAAAGATTTCTGGAGGGGATCTTCTTATACCCCCTCCACAATTTCCTCAAACATATTATCGAATATTTAAGGTGCGGATACAATGGACTTGAAAATGGTACCGACGATCTGCCCGTATTGTGGCTGTGGCTGCGGGCTGAACCTCGTCGTTAAAGGCGGAAAAGTCGTGGGAGTCGAGCCCTGGAAGAGGCACCCCGTCAACGAGGGCAAACTCTGTCCGAAGGGCAACTTCGCACACGAATTCATCCACAGAGATGATAGGCTTACTACCCCTCTCATTAAGAAGAACGGCAAGTTTGAGCCGGCAACGTGGGAGGAAGCTCTTTCACTGATCGCTTCGAAGTTCAAGGAGATCAAGGCCCAATATGGCCCCGACGCCATGGCATGCTTCTCGTCGGCCAGGGTGACCAACGAAGAGAACTATATCATGCAGAAGTTCGCCCGGGTCGCGCTGGAGTCTGCCAACATCGACCACTGCGCCCGTCTCTGCCACGGCACGACCGTGGCGGGCCTGGCCAAGTCACTGGGCAGCGGCGCCATGACGAACTCGATCAAAGACATTAGCGAAGCAAAGACGATCTTCATCATAGGCTCCAACACCTTCGAGGACCACCCGCTGATCGGTCGCCGTGTCGTGAAAGCCAGACAAAACGGCGCCATCCTGATAAACATCGACCCGCGGTTCACGATGACCGCCAGGCAGGCGGACATCTACGCGCCCTTCTACAGCGGCACCGACGTCGCGCTCATCAACGCGATGATGAACGTCATCATCACCGAGGGCCTCGAGGATAAGGAATTCATCAAGAACCGGACCAAAGACTACGAGAAGATGAAGGAAGAGGTCATGAAGTGCACCCCGGAGTGGGCCGCGCCCATAACCGGCGTGCCGGCCGATACTATCCGAAAGGTGGCACGCATTTACGCGACCAACAAGCCCTCGGCCATCATCTACTCGATGGGCGTCACCCAGCATGCGTGCGGCACGGACAATGTCCTGTCCATGTCCAACATCGCCATGCTCACGGGCAACATCGGCAAGCGCGGCTCTGGCGTCAACCCGCTGAGGGGCCAGAATAACGTGCAGGGCGCCTGCGACATGGGCGCGCTGCCGAACGTGGTCTCGGGCTACCAG
>NZ_DATJPM010000080.1 GCF_035506375.1 Methanocella sp. | reverse complement strand
CGCGAGAAGTCCGATGAGTATATAGACAGCGAAATTGTTCTGGCTCTTGAAAACGTTGCTGAAGACAAAGTACAGCACGATGAGCATCAGCAGCGGGTTGAGGAGCGACCAGGCGAACCCGAGGATGGAGTTCGCGTACTTCACCTTCAGGTCGCTGACGACGAGATTCTTGATCAGCTCGCGGTACTCGAATAAGGACATAATGATCGAAAGTCTATTTCAACCCGCCGCCGGCCTTAATATAAGCCTCCGGGGGCTTTTTTATATCTGCCCATGTCCTTATAAACTTGTTGATATCATTTTTAAAGTCGAACGCCCCCGATATAGCAATTAGTATATGATTTTTCTTAGTATCCCGCTCTTCCTTATATGCTTATCATTGTCGTATTAAAAAACCTGCTGGGGCAAATGTGAAACCGAATTTATTCTCTCTATCGATATCGTGCCGAAAATCACCCGGGTGTATTACGAAATATTCCTCTATGGCCTCTAAAGGCCCCTCTCCCCAACCCTTCAATACTGGATGGCCGTTAACGATCCCATCCTCTACGATTAAATAATCGCCTTTTATTAAAATACCGCTTAACAACTCTATTTCCGCTAATACGTGTTTCTTTGTATGGTCGCTATCGATTATAGCAAATATTGGGCCATTATATATTTCCTTTAATTCTCTTAGCCGTTCTTCAACTTTTTTATCTGTCGATGAGCAATTCATTAATTCGATGTGACTATCCTTTTTAACTAAATCCGATATTCTATCCCGATCGATATCTACGGATATTACTTTTGAATCCGGGTTAACTAATTTCAGGATTTGAGAAAAAAACAGGGTCGAACCACCTTGAGAAGTACCGAACTCTATGACCAGTGACGGTTTTAAATCATAAATGATCTCTTGGTAGTTCCACATATCACTTACGGATTTTAAGCAATTTACGCCCATAAAAGTAGTAGTCTTCCATACTCCGGTATCGTAATACCAGACATTATACATCTCTTTAAAATTTCCATTGTAGCCTAAGACATTTCGAAGCAGGCGTTTTGATTCGGTTATAAGGATACCAATCTCCATTTTACCACGTCACATAATTGCTATTTTGAAAGAATAATAAAGCATTTTATAGGCCAGAAATGCCTTAATTTTTAAGAAAATATTGTTATTATTTTTTTTACAGATTAAAACGCAATCCTGCCAGACATCGCTTCCGTCAGGATAATTGTTACTGTCCCACTGTGCATAGACTTCGAGTACATCGAGCTTTGTTAATTTAACCAAGGCCTTAAAACCGTCTGGATGGAATCGCCAGCAATCGACGGGATATTTATGGTCAGGGCCTCCGGCGGGGGCGATGATACAGCATAGTCCCTCTGGCTTTAAGATCCTGCTAATTTCCAAAATAGTAAGCCATGGATATTCAATATGCTCAAAAGCCTGTCCAGAAATGACAACGTCTACCGAATTCGATTTAATCTTATTCCAAGAATATGGATCATTTATAATAATATCAACGTTTTTATCTTTAGCGGTATCTACGCCATAATATTCCCAGCCAGATACGTTAAAAATAGGCTTATATGTGCCATTTACATCACAGCTTCCTATGTCAAGTATTTTCAATTTTTCATTAGTCTTTGTTGAGAGATATTTTTCCTTAAAAGAAGCCATTTTATCATAAGAGCTTTGATGCAAAATACAGCCACCGCCTCTACAAGGTAGACCCATCGATTACTTTTCCATATAACTCTGGCAATAATAATTATTAATTAAGTCCGCCGGCCTTGATATAAGCCTCCGGGGGCTTTTTTATATCTGCCCATGTCCTTATAAACTTGTTGATGTCGTTATTTTCCGCTTTCCGCCTCTTCCCCAGCATCTTCGGGGCGCCCAGCAGCGCATCCATCTTCGCCCTCAATATGGTAACGCCGTGGCCTTTCAGCACATAGTAGGGGATCACGCCCAGGCTGCGGCCGACGATGAACGGCAGCGACGTCAAAAGCAGCCCCGGAGGATAATCCTTCAGCGCGTACCAGACGATATTGCGGTTTCCGTAGTAGACGGTATAGTCCGACACGTAGCCGGCCGTCCCGCCATGCACGTGGCGGACCACGGCCTTCGGCACATAAACGCACTTCCAGCCGGCCAGCCTTCCCCGGAAGGCCAGGTCCGTATCCTCCATGTAAGAAACAAAGTCCTCGTCGAACAGCCCTACCTCGTCGAGCATGCTCTTCCTGTACAGCGCCGCCCCGGCGCAGGGGCCGAAGACCTCGTCCTTCGCCTCATACTGGCCCGCATCCTTCTCGAACATTCCCCGGTCCCAGCAGGCGCCGCTCCGGGAAATGCAGATCCCGGTCGAGTCTATGATCGTCGGGTCGTCCATGCGGAGCATCCTGGAGGCGCACATCCCTATACTCGGGTCCGCCAGCATCTCTTCTGCCAGCGCCTCCAGCCATTCGGGGGCAGCCTCCGTGTCGTTATTCAGCGTGGCGACGAGCTCTCCACGAGAGGCCCTTATGCCAACGTTATTCGCGGGCGCGAAGCCGAGATTCCTGCCGTTCGCGACGACTTTAACGACAGGATAGCCCGTGCTCACAAGCTCGACGGAGCCGTCGCTCGAGCCATTATCGACGAGAATGATCTCGACGTTCGGGTAGGTCTGGCGGAGCAGCGAGTCCAGGCACCGCTTCAGGTACTGCCTTCCGTTGTAGTTGACCACGATGACCGATGCCAGGGGCCTTCCGTCGACGTTCATGGTAACAGCGCCTTCATCCCCTCGAGGAACCGGCCAACGTCATATTTCCCGGCCTGCTCGATGCATCGATACTTATATTTCAGGGGGTCCCGCGAGACCTCTTTTACGGCACGAACGATCTCCCCGATATCTGCATCGACGAGATATCCCGTCACGCCGTCGATGACTGTCTCCACGTATCCGCCCTCTCTCACGGCGACGACGGGCTTGCCGCTGGCCATGGCCTCGACGGCGCTCATGCCGAAGGGCTCGTCCTTCGAGGTCGCGATCAGCCCCCGGCAGTGGCCGTAGTATCCGGCCAGCTCCTCCTCGGAGATGCTGGATAGGAGCTTTACATTCGGCGGCAGCTTCGACTTGATATCGCTGGCGTACGAGTTTGAATAGTCGCCCCGGTCGCTCCCGCCGACGATGACCAGCCGCTCGTCGGGCATCCGGGCAAAGGCCTCGAGCTGCAGCTCGATGCGCTTCTCGGGAAATAGCCGGTTGACGGACAGCCAGTAGCCATCATCGCCGGCGTAGTGGAATTTCGCCGTGTCCACGGGCGGGTATACCACGACGCTGTCCCTGCCCAGGTATTTCTTAAAGCGGCCGGCCGTGAACTCGCTATTGGCGACCACCCGGTCCACGTGCGCGATCGAGCGCCGGTCCAGGCGGCTATGGAGGCCGATCCAGGCGCGCGCCGCGAGCCGGGACAGCGGCGACTTCAGGGACCTTATGGTTTCGTCCCTCAGATCATAAAATACGCGGACGTGGGCGTGATCATAGTATAAGTTCGGGTGATGCCTTCGCGAGGCGTAGTGCGCCCAGTTGCCGCTGAGGATGAAAAAGTCGTACTGGCGCCGGAAGTTGCACGCCGAAAACTTATATGCCGCCTGGATCTGCCGCAGCGGCTCGGCCTTCACGAGAGGGCCCAGGCTTATGATCCTGACATCGCCGAACCCCAGCTTCTCGACGAGAGAATGGTCTACGTCGGTGGTGATTATATCGGCGCCGAGGCCGCGGGCCAGCGTAAGGACGAGCTTTTCGCCGCCGCCTATAAAGCGAAAGTAATCGTGAAAGATGGCCGCCTTCGTCTCGATTCCCCGATGAACGGACGCTACTGGCAGGCTTATACTTTTCGTAGCAGGCCGGACGTCAGAGGGTTTTCAGCGCGGGCTTCGCATACCGGTAATAGTCCTCGAGCTTCTTCGCGATTGCCTCGCTCTTATGGGCCTGGACGATCCCCTTGATCTTCTCCTTCTTTTTGATCGAGTACTCCGCGGCCTGCAACAGTATCTTGTAGGAGATGCCCCGGCCCCGGCGCAGCGCCCAGGCCACGGCTTTCTTCATGCCATAGACTTCGTAGATGTAGGCCAGGTAGAGATAGGAGTGATAATCGATGTTGCTCGTGTCCGCAAAAGTGGTCGTGAAGAGCCAGTAGAGGGCGTTCTCGACGTCGCCCTTCAGCAAGTAGAACTCGCCGAGCCGGCGGCATAGGACGCTCTTGATCTTACAGTTCTTTATCCCATCGAGCAGGATCTTTTTCGCCTCCTCGAAGTTGCCCTTGTCGAAGCGGGCGGTCGCCGCCCAGTAGTAGGGCAGATAGAAGTCGGGCGCTCTCCGTATTTCGCTGTCGAAGGTGAATATCTCGCTCTTTTCGACGTTATCCGGGCTCTGGTACTCCATGATGGCGTTGTTCAGCGTCGGGCTATCGTTTATCGTCCTCGTATCCGCGGTATCCTTTACGCCCTGATCGAACAATCCCGTCACGTCCACCGGCCCGGCCTCTTCATGCTTTCCCAGTAACAAGTCAAGTACGCCCACGTGCTCCACCCAGTTAGAATCGGCGCGTGAGTATTTATTACTTTGTGATGCTAACCTTTCAGCGCGTACAGCATTCCGCCGCAGGTCTTCGCGTATATCGTGTCGTTCTCGTCGATGTAGACCTGCTCCCAGCCGCTGCCGTCGCCCGAGTTGTAGGTGAATATCAGGTCGCCCTGCAGGCTGTCGACGACGTACAGGACCGGGCCGTTTTTAGTATCGGCGCCGATGCAGACGATATCTTTCCCGGCGTAGATGGCGGGGGACGCGCTGCCATTAAATGTGTGCTTCCACTTTAACGAGCCGTCGATGCTCAGGGCGTAGAGGGCCGTCGCGTTCTTTCCGGAATCCCCGGCGACATAGATCGTGCCGTTGCACACGGAGGGCATATAGCTCAGGTTCGCGCCGTACGTCATGGCCGGGTTGAACTTGCCGATCAGCGTGCCCTGCTCATTTACGACGTGCACTGTGCCGAACATGTAGAACATGTACAGCCAGTGGTGCTCGTCCTCCACCAGGCTATACTGGCCCAGGTAGGGCATCGTATGGTCCCACCTGACGTTTCCATAGCTGCTCAAGCAGTCCAGGACGCCCCCGGGCTCGTCGTAGACGTAGACGCCGTCGTCTCTGGCGGCCTTGAGCTTCGTGGTGGAATCATATCCCGGGTACTGGATGGACCATCGCAGGCTCCCTCCCGGGGAGATGCAGTCAAGGTAGACGTCTACCATGTGCTCCGGCGGGCGCGTGAAAAAGTATACGTTCCCGTTTCCGTCCATGACGGGATCGGAGACCAGGCCAGAGGCGTTCCATTGCTCTCGGCCCGAGAGGTCAATGGCCGAAAGCAGGTCATAGGAGCGGATAAGTATCGTGTCGTCCGGGCCCGCGGTCGGCGGGTAGTTCATGCTCTGCCGCGTCAGCGCCTTCAGCGTGCCGTCCGCCCCGACGGCGTTGAGGCCGGAGCTCTGCGAATAGACCAGCAGCCGCCCGTTAATGTAGGCCGACTGCGCGGTGTTCGGGAACGGGATCGACCAGAGTGTCTTGCCCGCGGCGTCGACCAGGGAAATATTCGAGGTGCCGACGACGTAAAGGCCGTCGTCCGACGGGTATATTTTTTTTAGGGGGTCGTCCGCGCCCATCTGCCAGTTCAGGGCGGCGCCGCCGGACCTGTAGACCGTCAGGGCGAGCGCCGATATGAAAATGAGTACGGCGATGGCAGCCATCGCCTTGACGACCGTGTTGCCTTGCATTTTTCCCTTCCCCATACTGTATAAAGGTAATTATGTTAATGAATTGTAGCCCTTACCTTACATATACCTTATGTCAGCACGGGAGAACCTTAGCGGAATACCGGCCGCTGGCTCAGGAGCTTGGGCAGCGGCAGAGGCCTGTAAGGCCGGCCGGCGCAGCTCTTTTTTACCTCGCGGGCCAGCTCGTCCTTCGTCATCGAGACGCGCCTGCCGCTCTCGCGGATGCTCACGGAGAAGAGGCCCGACTCGACCTCCTTATCGCCTACGACGGCCACGTAGGGCACCCACTCCATGCTGGCGCGGGCGATCTTTTTGGAAAGCGTATCGTCGCCGTCGTCCACGTCCAGGCGCACGCCGTCGATGTCCAGATACTTACAATAGTTGAGCTGCTTCTCCGAGACTGGTATGATGCGTACCTGCGTGGGCGAGAGCCAGATCGGCAGCGTGGGCGTCTCCCTCTTCAGTGCCTCCTCCAGTATGGAGTAGTACCAGCGCTCGATGCTGCCGATGCTCGAATGGCAGATGATGCAGCCTTTTTTCTTTCCGTCGCTGTCCGTGTAGTCGATGCCGTAGACGGCGGCGTCCTTGACGTCGAGCTGCACGGTCGACAGCTGGATGCAGCTTCTCGTCGAATCCACGCCCTGGAACTCGTTCTTGACGGCCCAGTAGTGCTTCATGTCGCTGAGCACTTCCACGAAGGCCGGCATGTTCGAGTACTTCACAAGGTCGGCGATCCGCGACTTGTTCTGGAGGTAAAAAGAATCAACGATGCGGAACACGACGGCGTACTCGACGCCTGAGGCGTCGCACAGGTCGGCGTAATTGCGGTAGAGCTCCTGGTACTCGTTCCACCCCTCGTCGATGTCCCGGCAGAAGCAGTGGATGTCGGGCATGTGGAATGCCCGGAGCCGCTTGAGGCCGGACAGCTCGCCGTCTCGCTCGTACCGGAAGCTGTTGCTGAACTCGTACATGCGGAGCGGCAGATTACGGTAGCTGATGGTGGCGTCCTTCATTATCTTGAACAGTCCGAAGTCGCCCGCGAAACGCAGGATGAACTCCTTATCGGGGTTATCGGGCGTTTTAACGGTATAGTGCCTCTCGTGGAACGTGCCGGCCTGCTCCTTGATCTGGGGGTCGTCCCAGTCGAACAGCAGCGGCGAGTCCACCTGGATGGCCTTGAACCGGTTGACGGCGATATCGTAAGCCCAGTCCCTCAGCAATTCGAATATTAAATACCCTTTGGGGTAGAACCGGAAGTTGCCCGAGTCCGAGGACGGCTCGTAGCCGACGAGCTCGTGGCTCTGCATGGCCTTGATGGATGGCGGCTCCTTCATGGGGGGCATCTTAAGCTCCTCGGATACGACGTACGATTCCAGGGGCCGGCATGCCACGTCCTTCAGCGCCTTCAGGACTTCCTCCGGCTTAGTCAGGTCGAGGGGTATCTCCGAGCCGTCAGGCGTGAAAATGAAGTGTCTGCTGCTGATGTTCTTTACGACGTCCTCCCTGTTTTTTGCCTTACTCATCAAGCGTGTAGCCTCCAGCGAAACCCCGCCGGTCTATTATACTTAACTAGCGGGATACCTTATAAAGATATACCGGAGGAAATGCCAATACTTTTACTGCGGTCATTATCGTAACGTTTTTGCCCACAGCCATTATACCTCTACTTATGAGCCAGACCCTGCAGTACGAGATCGACCCGCTGCGTATCTCGGGCGAGTTCGTGGGCAGCGTGCTGGTGGCCGTGGACGTGATGGCGTACTCCAGGGAGGACTACCCGCGCCCGGAATCAGCCATATGCTTAATAGCTGCGGCCCACACGAATAACCTGAGCTCGATCAGCAAGGCCTATACGAGATTGTTCGTCGCCGGCGCCCCGACGCTGCTGGAAGAGAAGCTTATATTGCGGGATTTCGCCGCCTATCTCGATATGTTCGATGGAGGCACGCTGGCCGCCCACTATGGCGCCTCCGACTCGCCCGACGAGGGCTTCGACGTGCCTTATTTATTAGCCCGCGCGAAAAATGAGCATCCGGAGCTGTATGCGTCGCTGAGGCGGCCGCTCGGTCGGCTCCGCCGGCACGATACCTGCGCCTTCGTCAAGGAGAACATGAGCCTGCCCTCGGCGGAGCTCGACTACGTGGAGAGCTACTACGGCCTCGCCCGCCGGCCGGACGCCATCATCCCGGACACGAGGGCGGCGATGGACAGCTACTGGCGGACGGGCGACGCCCCGGCGCTGAAGAGCGGGCTCGCGAACGCGTATAACTGCCTCCGCATCGCCCAGGCCCAGATTAAGAAAACAATTTGCTGCACCGATATTCCGCTATAAAGGCGGAAAAAATAAGCGGAAACCACAAAAGATTTAAAAGACACTAGTGTTAAAAGTGATTTATATGACGAAGACAGATTCTCCCGCTGAACCTTTCTCGGAGCCGCTGGCTGAGAGCCAGGCCCTCGAAAAGGAGAAGCAATCTATCCAGGAAGAGCTCGACCTGCTCAAGCTCCAGTACGAGGAGCTCAAATCCCGGCTCTTCGAATCCACTATCATGAATAGTAATAATCTAAAGGAGATCCAGCGGCTCCAGCAGGAGGTCGCCCACCTCAGGAGGACTCCTTTATTCATCGCCAGCGTCATCGAGATCGTCGACGGCGGCATGGTCCTTTTACGCCAGCATGGCAACAACCAGGAGGTTTTAACGAAACCGTCGGACGAGATCCTGGGCAAGCTGGAGCTGGGCACCCGCGTGGCGGTAAATAACTCCCTGGCCATCGTTAAGATCCTGGAGAAGCCGGCCGACGTTAGGGCAAGGGTCATGGAGGTCATCGAGGCCCCCGGCGTGAGCTACGAGGACATCGGCGGCCTGGAGGACCAGATCCGCGAGGTCGTCGAGACCGTCGAGCTGCCCCTCACCGAGCCCGAGCTGTTCGCCAGCGTGGGCATCGAGGCGCCCCGGGGCGTGCTGCTGTACGGCCCTCCCGGCACCGGCAAGACCTTACTGGCCAAGGCCGTGGCGCATGCGTCCAAATCGACCTTTATCCGCATGTCGGGCTCCGAGCTCGTCCATAAGTTCATCGGCGAGGGAGCCCAGCTTGTGCGTGACCTGTTCCAGATGGCCCGAGACAAGGCGCCGAGCATCATCTTCATCGACGAGCTTGACGCCGTGGGCGGAAGGCGTACGCACGACGGCACCACCGGCAGCGCCGAAGTGAACAGGACCATGATGCAGCTCCTGTCCGAGATGGACGGCTTCACCGACCGGGGCAACGTGCGCATAATGGCGGCCACGAACCGTATCGACATGCTGGACCCGGCCATTCTGAGGCCCGGCCGGTTCGACCGTATCATCGAGATCCCCCTGCCCGATGAGAAGGGCCGTGAGGCGATCTTCAAGATCCACACCCGGAAGATGACCATGGACGCCGACGTGGACGTGCCCAAGATTCTCAAGGAGATGTCCGAGGTCAGCGGTGCCGACATCAAGTCCATCGTCACCGAGGCCGGCATGTTCGCCATCAGGAGGCGCAGCAAGTCGGTCAGCGCCGACGACTTCGAGAAGGCGATCAAGAAGGTCATCCACAAGGAAGAAGTCGCCTTAGCGCCGCCCAACACGGTGTACGCTTAAGATTAAAATGGGGCGCAAGCCCCGTATATTACTTTTTTTATAGTCCTTATCCATCCTTATTTTCGCCTGCGCATAATATAAATACGAAGGCCATCTTAAGGCTTCTATACACTAGAGGCGTAGGTCTATATGGCGAAGGATAACGATAAGGGTAAAAAAGCCAAAAGCGCTTCGAAGAAGGGCAAGAAACAGCAGAGGGACTGGAAAAAGATGATAATACCGCTGTTTCTGGTCGTGACCATGCTGGGGACCGTCGTCGCCTATGTGGCGAGCAGCAACTGGTCCAGCCGCATCGGTAATAATGAGCAGAGCTCGAGCACGACCAGGGCGTTCGGCGGCATCCAGGACGGCCTCAGCCTCATCCCGCAGGGGGCGGGTTTTGCGCGGTACGCGGACCTGAAGAACGATTCCGTGCTCAGCAATGCCGTCGATAGCTATATCTGGCTAAAGGGCTCGCTTCCGTCTTCCCAAATCTTCGGCGTTAGCCCGAAGCGGGACCTGTTCGCAATATACCCGGCGGGGCACTTCGGCAGCTTCAGCGACCAGTTCGTGTCCCTGACAGATTTTGGGACCTCGAAGATCAACACGAGCTATCCGGACTATTACGATATTAACGGAGTGATCGCGAAACAGGTCAACTCGATGTATTACTACACGCCCTCGACCGTGCCCGTTGTGAGCGGCCGGATCGAGAACGTGGCGCCGGTCATCAACGTGATGTTCGGCAGCAACGCGAGCGCCTACAAGAACTATTCGGACCTGTTCGACGAGCTCAAGTACAAGCAGATATCCAATGGCGGGATGACGTTCGAGACTGTGGGCACGACTTCTAACCTGACCTACTCGGACAGGTACTATGCGGCCATCGGGCCCGTCGACCCGTCAAACACGTCGGCGTACCGCCTGTACTCGTACGTCGCGATCTTACACACGAATACCACAATACCGGACGCGGACCTGCAGAACCTGGCGCTGCTGCAGGGAGCGATGGAGAAGATGGGCTTCCAGAGCTATAATACCCAGGTCTATGACGATTATATCGTCATCGAGGCGAAGGGGAGCTTGAGCCTCTGCCTGGACGATATGTATAGCCGTTGGGGATTCATAAAGTATCAGGCGGCACTCTAAGGGTGTCGCTTACTCCTTTTTTTAACTTGCTTATCGCTTTACGGTCCTGATATGGGTTTTACCACAAAGGTATAGTCTGGAATATGACCTAAAAAAGGGATGAAAATTTACTCTTTCACGATCTTGGCGCCGCGCCCGTACGTGTACCAGATGCGGCAGGCGCCTTCGGTGGACACCATGCAGGCGCCGACCGGCTTCAGGGGCGTGCACGCCTTGCCGAAGAGCTTACAGTCGGTGGGCTCCTTGATGCCGCGGAGAAGCTCGTTACACAGGCAGCCCTTCGTTTCCCGGCCCTGCTTGAGCGTGATGCCGTACTTCCTGAGCGCGTCGTACTTCTCGAACTGGGGCTTCAGCTTAAAGCCGCTCTCGGGTATGACGGGGAAGCCCCGCCAGACGATGTCACACACGTCGAAGACCTCGGCCATCATGTGCTTTGCCTTGACGTTGCCCTCGCGCTTGACGACGCTCGCGTATGCGTTCTCCACTTCGGCCCGGCCTTCAGCTATTTGTTTGACCAGCATGTACAGGCCGTACATGACCTGCAGTGGCTCGAACCCCGCGATGACCTGGGGCACGTGGAATTGCTCGTACTCCTCAATGCCGCTGATCGTGCAGACGTGGCCGGGGAGCAGGAATCCTGAAAGGCTGGCCTCGCCCTGCTGCAAGAGCCACTTCATGGCCGGGGGCACCAGGCGGTGGGAAACCAGGATGGAAAAGTTATCGGGGGGGCTGGCGAGGACGACGGCCGCCGTAGTGGGCGCCGTGGTCTCGAAGCCGACGGCCATGAACACGACCTCCTTGTCCGGGTGTTCCCGGGCATAGTCGACGGCCTGGCTGATGCTCTGGACGATATGGATCTCGCCCACCGAATCATATAAGGAGGATTTCGTGCCAGGGACTCTTAAAAGGTCGCCGTAGGTGCATATCACCTTGCCCTGCTCCGCTAATTCGACTACGGCGTCTATTTCGGCCTGCGGGGTGACGCACACCGGGCAGCCCGGGCCCATGACAACTTTCACGTTCTTCGGCAGGAGCGAGCGGATGCCGCTCTTTGTGATGGCGTACTCGTGCGTGCCGCATATGTGCATGATCTTGATCTCTCTGCCCGCCGCCAGCCTGTCTATCTTCTCGGCGAGCCCTTTCGCGATCTGTTCCTCTTCCATGTTACCTGCCCACTTCCAGCATTCTATCCAGTGCTTTTTTTGCGCGGATACGAATATTTTCCGGTATCCGTATCTCCGTCCTCATGTCCCTCAGGCTGTCCCGGACCGTCTCCAGCGTGTTCATCTTCATGTTGGGGCACGTGGTATAGGAGGACAGCGGGTAGTACCGTATGCCCGGGTTCTCCTTTTTCAGGCGGTGGATAATGCCCGACTCGGTGCCTATGATGAGGTCGTTTTTTGCCTCCCGGGCGTACTTGATCATGCCGTCCGTGGAGAACACCTTATCCGCCAGGTCGATGACCTCGGGCCGGCACTCCGGGTGTGCCAGCACTTCGGCGCCCGGGTGGTCCATCTTTGCCACGAGCACGTCCCCCGCCGTGATGAGCTGGTGGGTGGGGCAGTAGCCGTGCCAGGGAAGGATCTCTTTGCCGGTGAACCGCTGAGTGTAAGCGGCCAGGTTCTTATCCGGCACGAATATGACCTCGTCTCCCGGAAGAGAGTTGACGACCTTGACGGCGTTGGAGGACGTGCAGCACACGTCGCTCTCGGCCTTGACGTCGGCGCTGGAGTTAACGTAGCAGACGACTTCGGCGCCCGGGTGCTGCGCCTTGAGCGCCCTGACGTCGGCCGCAGTGATCATCCGGGCCATGGGGCATCCGGCCTCCGGGGCCGGGTTCAGCACGGCCTTGCCCGGGTTCAGGATGGCCGCGGACTCGGCCATGAAGTCCACGCCGCAAAAAACGATGACATCGGCGTCGGCCTCGACGGCCTTCTGGCTCAGCCCGAAGGAATCGCCCACGTAGTCGGCGATGTCCTGGACTTCGCCCCGCTGGTAGTTGTGGGCCAGGATGATGGCCCTGCGCGTTTCCTTAAGCTTCGTGATCTCATCGACTAGATTGGCCATACGATTTCCTTTACAATGACGGTGAAGCTATTCTTAAACTCTGGATTACCATGTATTTCCTAATAATTATACTTGTCTATAATGGCCGCTGAGCTTGATAAAAAAGGCGTTTCCCGTATTAACGGGTCCCGAACATTACGTAGAGAATCGTCCCTGTGACGTACGTCTCGACGAAGGCCGCCAAAAACAGCAGAGGGAAGATCCAGACGATGTAGATGACGAGGGCTTCTTTTATTTTATCGAAGAGCCCTTCCTTTTTGCCGAGTAACGCCCGGAGCACGTCTGCGCCCAGCTTCAGGCCGATCGCCGCAGAAATGAACACCATAGGCAGCTCGATGATGCCGTGGGGCACGACGCCCGCCAGAACGTATAGTAAGCTCGTCCGGGCCATGGTCACGCCGATGACGATGCCCAGGATGAGGCCGTTGGCGAGGATGAAGAACGCGGGCACGATGCCGAAGGCCAGGCCGAGGACGATGACCAGCAGGCACTTCAGGGCGTTATTGGCGAATATCCCGAGCATGAGGCCGGCGGGCGACTGCTCCTTCAGCGGCGCCACCTCGCCCTTGAAGCTGGAGACGACCGTATTGCCGACGTCCGGTATGCTAATCGCGGCCAGATAGCCTAAAGCGTAAAACAGGGCGAAAATGACGATAACGGCCAGTATGTAAAGCCTCAGGTCCCAGATGTACCGCAGGAATGTTCTCGGGCCGGGTATCCTCACATCCAATGGCATCGCTACTCCAGGAAAGACGTATGTTAAATTATAGATTACACTATTATATAATTATGTTTTATTTTTATACGGATGTTTAGACCATATAGCCGACCAGGGCGCCGGTGACGAACGTCTCGATGACGGCCGCGATGAACAGCATGGGGACGATCCAGAAAAGGAATATGAGAAGGGCGTTCACGAGCTCTCCGGTGACCAGGTCCTGCATCTTCAGCAGGGACTGGATGGCGTGGAAGCCCAGCTTAAGCCCGATGGCCGTGGCCAGGATGATGGCCGGCAGCTCGAAGATGCCGTGGGGCAGGATGCCCGCGATGAAGACGAGCACGCCCATGCCGGCGCCCAGCTTCGCCACCATCATCTCCAGCACTATGCCGATAACCATGCCGTTGGACACGATGAAGAACAGCGGGAACACGCCGGCGGCCAGGCCGAAGATCATGTCGACCAGTGCACCCGCGGTGTTATTGGCGAAGATGCCCAGTACCATTATCAGCGGCGGCTGGCCTGTCAGCTGGCTGGCCTTATCCTGGAGGCCGGAGAGGAGCGATTGCGCCATGTAGGGCGCCGTCCCCGGGAGCGCGTAGCCGGCGGCCGTGGAGACGAGGAAGAGCACGACCACGATGCCGATGAATGTTCGCGAGTCGCTCACGTACTTCACGAAACTGGAAGGGCCGGGTATGCGGGGCCGGAGGTCAGCCATGGATGAACACCAGCTCAAGCGTGTTGCGGATGCCCGGGCCGAATCCGAGCACGAGCAGGACGAACTTGAGGATGTAGTATAAATCCTTGTCCTCGATGAAATACTTCTCTATCAGGTATATCACGGGTATGAAAACGGCGAGCTTCAGGAAGTACATGACGAAGGCCGTGTGGGTGATGTCGATGAACAGCGTCGGCACGACATGCTTCTCCGCGAAACCGGTCACGATGTCCACGGCCGTGAACGTGGAGGAGGCGTCGAACATGTGTGCCCCAAGGATGGCGACGTTCAGGGGCATGGTGAGGAAGCCTATTTTCAGGCGGCGGGCGATGAGGTATATGACCCCGGTGAAGGTGAAGGCCAGCGCGATGACGACGATCGGCGCCCACCAGACCCACACCGGCTGCGTCAGCAGCAGGGTGCCCCAGACGATGACGATGCCGGCGATGCCCGCCCAGAAATACGGCTTCGAGTAGTCCCCGGCCCGGCCGGACCTCTCCAGGTAGACGCAGATGAGCAGCACCGCCAGCGTGATGAGGAACGCCAGCACGTACACGAGCGGCGTGATGAACATATAGCTCAGCGGGGGCGAGAGCAGGTGGACGTCCTCCAGGTTCCGCAGCGAGGCCCCCAGGATGATGTAGGGCGCCGTCGCCATTATCAGGCGCTCGTCTATCTTGAGCTTCAGTAACTCCATTAACTTTAATATGGCAAAGAGGCTTATACCAAGGATAATAGCGTAGGTCAGCGTATTTACGACGTTGTAGCCTTCATTGTAGATTATAGGGTCGATAAAGTATTTGGCGATGAATGAGCCTATGTCCATGAAATCCATCGGGGTGTCTATACGGGTGAACTTGACATAAATATATCTAAGCACAGCGAAAAGTGGATGCAGCTCCCGCGCAACGTTATCGCAGGGCCCGGCGCCCTGGAGAGCGTGGGCCCGATTTGCCGCTCCATGCGCCTCAAGGGCCGTGCGCTCATAGTCACGGGCAGGACCACGAAGGGCATCGCCGGCGACGCGGTCGCCGAGAGCCTCCGGAAGAACGGATACGAGGCCGATTTTTTAATCGTCGAGAGCGCTACGATGGAGAACGTGGAAAAAGCCAAGTCGGCCGCGAAGGACGCCAACGCCGAATTTTTACTGGGCGTAGGAGGCGGCAAGGCCATCGACATCGCCAAGCTGGCGTCATCACAGCTCGACATGTACTTCATCAGCGTCCCGACTGCGGCTTCCCACGACGGCATCGCCTCGTCCAGGGCATCCATCATCCAGAACGGCAAGTCTGTTTCCAACCAGGCGGAGGCGCCGCTGTGCGTCATCGCCGACACGGGAATCATCATGAAGTCGCCGTATAGATTGCTCGCCTCGGGCTGCGGCGACATCATTTCGAATTACACGGCGGTGCTCGACTGGCGGCTGGCCGCCAGGCTCCGCAACACCTATATTTCCGAGTATTCCGCGGCCCTTTCGGAGATGACCGCCCGCATGGTGCTGGATTACGCCCGGGATATCAAGCCCGGGCTCGAGGAGTCCGTTCGCCTGGTGGTCAAGGCCCTCGTCTCGTCGAGCGTCGCCATGAGCATCGCGGGCTCTTCCGCCCCCGCGAGCGGCAGCGAGCACAAGTTCTCCCACATGCTCGACCAGATCGCCCCTAAGCCCGCCTTACACGGCGAGCAGTGCGGCGTCGGCACCATCATGATGATGTACCTGCACGGCGGCGACTGGCAGCGCATCAGGGATGCATTAAAGACTATTGGCGCCCCGACTACGGCTGCCGAGCTAGGCATCGATGATAAATATATAATAGAGGCGCTGGTTAAAGCCCATAATATCAGGCCAGAGCGGTACACCATTTTAGGGGACAAAGACCTGCCCCGTGAGGCGGCGGTTAACATTGCGAGAACTACAAAGGTCATTGAGTAATATAAGGGTTAAATCTTTTTTCTTTTAGCGGGTCGACGCCTTGCTGATGCAAGGCTACTCGGCGTTTCGGATGCTCCTACCTCAGGGCCGGTCTTGTCAGCGTGCACGGGCTTCGCCGCGCTGCTTCCAAGCCCTGCTTGAATTGGCATCAGCCAAAAGCAGCGTTTTAGAAAAAAAAATCTCTGTCAGGCCAATAGGGTGGGTTCGTGGTCATGCTGCCAGCAGTTTAGAAGTGATTATTGAAAGTTAGACTTTTAAATTTTGTGGTTAATATAATAAATGCTAGCCCTGCTTCCAGTTTGGTGGTTTAATCGTTAATTTCTTTAATAAATAAATCTTACTTATGTTTTAAAGAGGTTTTTTTTAATGCACGTGGCAGAAACTTAAAGGTTCTATGAGTAGCGGGCAAAAATCGGGGGCTCCGGCTGATAGCTGGGAAGAGAATTGGTCGCTTATAGAGAACTTTCTTGATTTAGTGTATGTGGTCAAGCCTGATGGCGCCATCATCTTTGTCAGCCCGCAGATATCTCAATACGGGTACCAGTCTGAAGAATTATTATCTCGTAACATCTTCGAGTTCATCACCCCGGATTGCCGGGAGTACGTATCCCGGAAATTCGAGAAGAGCCTGGCGAGTGGTGAGAGCTTTCCAACTGAGTTTAAGTGGCAGGGGAAAGGGGGTCAAACCTTTTGGGTTGAGGCATTAGGCAGAACGGTTTACGATGATGCGAGGCGGCCTCTCTACCAGGTAGGCGTGATAAGGGACATCAGTGAACGCAAGCAGGCCGAGGAGGCGCTGCGGAATAGCGAGGAGAAGTTCCATTTGTTGGCTGATTCGGCTAATGTCGGCATTCTGCTTGTCCAGGATGAAGACATTATTTATATTAATCGGGCGCTCGCTGCGATTGCCGGATATACGGTCGAGGAATGCAAGCATTTAAAGTACTGGGACGTGATGCCTCAAGAAAAAAAGGAATATATCCGCTGGGCAGGTAATGCGAGACAGCAGGGATGGGTCGGCCCATCGAGATCCGAACTCAAGGTAATTGGAAAAGATGGGAGGGAAATATGGCTGGATTGTTCTTGGACGGTTCCCATATTGGGGGGAAGGCCCGCTGTGATTGTAATGTGCGTCGATATCACCGAACGCAAACGGGCCGAGGAGGCTTTGCGGGAGAGCGAGAGAAAGTTCAGCGTTTTAGCGGAAACCTCTTCGGCAGCGATCCTCGTGTATCAGGGTAAAAAGAACCTTTATGTTAACCATGCGGCGGAACTGCTTTCCGGGTATACAAAAGAAGAGCTATCATCAATTGATTATTTCGACCTTATACACCCCGACCATCTGGAGTTTATTAAAAACCGTGCGTTCGATCTGCCCAAGGGCCAACAAGTGCCCCAACGATATGATGTTAAAGTAAAAACAAAAAGCGGTGAAGAGAAATGGGTAGACGTTTCCGCGGGATTTCTTGATTTTATGGGTTCGCCTGCCGGGATTATTACGGCTATTGACATTACTGAGAATAAGCGGGCCGAGGCAGAGCGTGAGCGGTTGTTAAAAGAGGTTGATGAGCAGTATGCTCGCTTAAAAGCCATCATTGACGCATTGCCGGTAGGATTATTCATTTATGATATGACGGGAGCCGTACTTGTTCAAAATGAAATTGCGGTTAAAATATGGGGTGGAACCGCGCCGATGGTGAAGAAGTGGAACGAATTTGATGTTTATAAGGCGTGGCGGACGGATACAGATAAGTCCTTAAAAAATGAGGAAAGAGCCACTACCAGGGCGTTAAAAGGCGAGACCGTTATCGGCCTCATGCTGGATATTCAACGGTTCGATGGTCTATACAGCACGATACTTGTTTCCTCGGCGCCGATGAGAGACTCCAAGGGGAGCATCATCGGGGCGGTCGTAATCAACCAGGATATCACCGAGATTAAAAAGATGGAAAAGGAGTTGAGCGAGGCCAGGATGCAAGCAGAACTTTATCTCGACCTTATGGGCCATGATATAAATAATATGCATCAGATCGCTTTAGGCTACCTTGAGCTGGCGAAGGACACGCTGCAGGGCGAGGAACAGACATTGCTCCTCGATAAACCAGTCGAGGTTTTAAAAAGAAGTACACAGCTTATAGACAACGTTAGGAAGCTTCAAAAACTCCGCGATGGGAAGTTTCAGACAGAGGATATTGATATTATCCCTCTGCTCGCGAATTTACAAAGGGAATTTGGGGCATTTCCTAACAAGAGTGTCATTTTAAACGTTAATTGCCATGAGCATTGCCTGGTCAGGGCCAACGAATTACTACTTGACATATACGCCAATCTAATAACTAATGCTATAAAGCATACGGGTGATAAGGCACGCATCACTTTAGATCTGGATATCGCGGACAATAATGGCGTTAAATATTGTCGGGTGGCGGTGGAAGATAATGGGCCGGGCATCCCGGACGATAAAAAGGCCACGATATTTAATAGGACATTGAAGGGCTCAAATAAAGCGAGAGGCATGGGCCTGGGGTTATACATCGTCAAATCACTCGTGGACAGCTATGGCGGCAAAGTATGGGTGGAAGACCGGGTAGTTGGTGATCACACGCAGGGCGCAAGGTTCGTGGTCATGATACCGGCCGTCGAAGAGTGATAACAATCAAAGCATTTTTAAAGCTAAGTGCTGTGTTGAACATGCCTTTTTAAGTCTCGGAGTGTACGGAGGACAGTACTTTTCACCACAAAGGCCGGTAGTTCCGTGTTTGTTATGTGATCGTTCGTCTTTGTTTGTGTCGTTCGCTGATTTGTTCGGTTTTTTAACACTAAAACACGAAAGACTTTTTAGTCCCACGTAAGGGGCACGAACTGCACTAAAGTAGATGCTTTCACGTTAAAACACTAAACAACCTCTCGAAGGGGCACGGACCCCACTAAATTAATTGAAACACTAGAAAAAGCATATAAAATAAAATATAAGGATCATGCCGTCCTCGTGTTTCAATCCTTTGGTGGTTTGGTGTTCATTCGGGAGGTTGTTTCGTGTTTTGAACACAAGGCATGAGCCTTAGTGATTTTAGTGCCCCTTACGTGGGATATAAAAGAATTCGTGCTTTCGTGTTACCAACCGGAGGGATCAACTCCACGGGAACGGCCGGCGAGTCCGAAACGCCTCGACGACCGCATATTGTTACACATGATAATTCGTATCGCCGCCATCTTGGTAGTTTCTCTTTAATTTGTTTACAGGAAATACAATCATAGGATATACTGTATGCGTTTAAGTTAATAAGAACATATAATATTGTATTAACATGGATACATGAGCGTAAAAGATGAAGGAGAAAAATTACCGCTTATTGTTGTGGCTAAATATCAGAGTAAAACCTATATAGCCCTTCCCATGCCCTCGTAACATGAGGATATATTTTATGGGACGGCCTAAATCCTATTAAAAACATTCTCGAACAGGGATCCCGGTATGTCTGAACTCGATAAAATCTTAGAGAGAAAAAAGGAAAGAAAAGCAAGGCTACAGGAGGCTTTAGAATCTATAGTAAGCCAGCTAAAAAACCTTGGGGCATTAAAGATCATCGTTTTCGGTCGTTTACCATGGATGAGGTAGACGTAAATAGCGATCTTGACCTGTTTGTGCTCATGCCTTCCACCCGGGCGGGGAAAGAATGGATGGACATCGTCTATGATACCATTGAAAGAAGAGTTGCATCGGACCTTATCATATATAACGATAGAGAATTCAGAGAGCGGTTGCCGACAAGCGCGTTTCTTCAAAATGTCGTAAAGGGGAAGGTAGTCTATGAGAAGGCCGGCTAAGGAAGAAGCCTTACGGTGGCTAACACAGGCAAAGGACGAGTTCGATGATGCTGGCGAGCTGAGGAAAAGAGGAAGGTTCTACCTGGCCTTATTCCATTTTCAGCAGGCGGCGGAAAAAGCCCTCAAGGCATACCTTTATCTGGGAGCGAAATCGACCGAAATATTCCGCCTTCATTCAATCGGCGACCACGCGGAGATGGCGTTCGACATGGACCCGGACTATGAAAAAGTAAAGAATGCTAAAAAGCTGGATAAGTATTATTTTATTACGCGATACCCTAACGGGCTCCCCGGGGACGTCCCTTCGAGGTTTTTTGACGACCCCGAAGAAGCCGAGGAGGCGATGCGCCTTGCCAAAATCGTTGTCGAGCTGGCCGAAAGGAAGATCAACGCATCGACGTGAGAATTCGAGAACCTTAACCATCTTAGAGGGCCTTGACGATCACATAATTTTAATGCAATACGTTAAATATCAGGGAAGCGGCTCTTCGACGTTCTCCTCTTTCCTGGGCGGCCCCTCGATAATCTCGACCTGCACTTCGTTCTTATCCATGTCTATGAACTTCCACCGGCCGTCCTCCTCGATCAGGTTCAGGCCGGGGCCCAGGCTCTTATCGTTCTTCGTGATGACCTTGCCGTAGCGGTGAACTCCCATGGGCGTGATGTATTTTAGGCGGGTCATTGAATAGTCGGCGGAGCTCATGCACGGGATGACCATGACGTCGGTGATGACGCCCTTATCGCCGATGAGCAGTAAAGGCACTTCGGATTCCCTGCCAGCGGCCGTGGCGGTCTCGTACGCTTCGCGCTCGATCTTCATAAACCGTATATTCGCTTATAATAAAATAAGCCTTTTTACTAGAGTATAAAAAATATAGACAAAAAGGATAAAAAGCTAAATTTTTTTATGGCGACTCGAACACTTTAACGCTCTTCATCTTATCGCCCTGCTTTATCTTAAGGACGACGTCCATGCCCTTCTCGACCTGGCCGAAGACGGTGTGCTTGCCGTCCAGGTGGGGCTGGGGCGCGTGGGTGATGAAGAACTGGCTGCCGCCGGTGTCCCGGCCCGCGTGGGCCATCGAGAGGGCGCCCTTCGTGTGCTTATGGGCGTTCGGCTGGTAGCACTCGCACTTGATCGTGTAGCCGGGCCCGCCGGTGCCGTCCCCCTTAGGGTCGCCGCCCTGGACGACGAAGCCGGGAATGACGCGGTGGAACTTGAGCCCGTTATAGAACCCGGAGTTCGCCAGCTTCTCGAAGTTCTTCACAGTGTTCGGGGCATCCTTGTCGAAGAGGACGATCTCGATGTTGCCCTTATCCGTTTCGATGATGGCCTTTTTCATGATATCAACAGGAAAAAGGTAAAGCTCATACTATTTATATTTACCATGAAAAGCGGCCTGCTTGCATAAGGGTTTTAAGCTAATAGTGCCTATGGGATTTCGTCGGGACATGAAAGGAAAGACTGCGGTTTTACTCGCTATTTTACTCTTACTCTGTGTACCTCCGGCACTCGCCCAGACGGCCGGGGACGTACCGTCCACGGTCTTCCAGGATCGGGGCCTTAACGTCTCGGTCGGGCAGTCCAGCTTCACTTTTAATCAGACCCCCGCCAACGAGACGCTGTCTATCATGGTGGCGAACCCGACGAGCTCCCCGATGGACGTCTACCTCGAGGTCTACCAGGACGAGCAGTGGAACATGGTCGAGAAGCTCGGAAGCCTTGCCGCGGGGAAGTCTGGCACCTTCGACTATCCTGTCAACTTTACCTACAGCGGCAAGAGCCAGGAAGTCGACCAGTTTGGCGTCGTGGGCAGGACCTACTCGGGCTATCTGGGCAACGTATTCTCGGTCACGGAGGACTGGTCGATGTACGAGGACGCGCTCAAGTCCTCGCTGTCGTTCTTCGGCGTCATCTCGGCGGCCGTGCTTATCGTAATATTGATCGTCTTGGTCACCGGCGCCATGTCCATCGCGCAGCGCGAGAGGCACGGCCCGGACAAAGAGTACAATCTGCGCACGCTGTTCTTCCCCATCACGAAGATGCGTCCCGTGGCCGAGCGGATCGCGGATATCATCATCAACCCCTTCTTCTGGGTCATCGAGATGGCGCTGGGCGCTCTGCTGGTGCTCCTCATATTATGGTTCTCGCTTCACGACATCCGCCCCGACATCGGCTGGCTGGTGTTCATCGTGGGCGGCGTGGCGGCCATATTCATGCCCGTGATCTTCCTGATCATCGGCTGGCTGGCGGACTACTACGAGCGCGAGCCTTTACGGTTCATCGTGGGCCTCTTCATGTGGGGCGTGATGGCCACCTTCTTCGCCTTCTTCATCAACACGACAATATCGCTGATAGCGGGCCTCGTCCTTAGCGCCGGGGCCGCCGATCTCGTCGTCGCCGTGCTCGTGGCCCCGGTCGTGGAGGAGACGGCTAAGGGGACCGGTTTATTGATACTGTCTGGCCACCATGACTTCGACAACGTGTTCGACGGCATCATCTTCGGCTTCTCAATCGGCATGGGCTTCGCGTTCATCGAGAACTGGCTGTACTTCGCCACGAACGCCAGCCCGGTGGTCGTGGGAGGCCTGGTGGCGTGGGCGTATAATATCCTGTACCGCTCGTTCCTGTGCTCCCTGGCCCACGGCTGCTTTACAGCGGCCACGGGCGTCGCCATCGGCTATTTCAAGAGCCGGACCAAGTCCACGGGCTTCGCCGTCGCGGGGTTCTCCATGGGCCTGCCCATCGCCATCCTGCTCCACGGGACATTTAACCTGACTGCGGTCTTCGACTCCATCATGCAGACGGCCTTCGGCGTCCCCGTGCCGGTGTTCGACCCCCTGCTGACCATCGTGGTCACCGGAATATACATAATACTTGGCGCATATTTACAGTTACAAATGAAGGATAAGGCACAGAACAGGTGAATGTATAATGCCGACAAGCAAGAAACAGATGGAAAAGCTGAACAAGGTGAAGAAGGCGAAGGCTGAGGAACTGGCGAAACAGGCTGCTTCGGGCAGCGCGTCCGCGAAGAAGAAGCTCCAGAAGCTCCAGAAAAAGCTCAAGTAAACTCATTATTCGTTTTAATTTTCCAATTCATTTTTTTATTGTAGCAGTGGAGTGTGCTCTATCATGCCCGCCGCGCTCACGCAGGAATCCCGCAGCGTCATAGACGGCACCACGCCGAAAGGGGTCTTGAGGGACCTCAAGGCGGCGGTGCGAGAGTACGGTAAGGAGGCGCAGCGCCCCA
The DNA here is from genome assembly GCF_035506375.1 of Methanocella sp. Classification (NCBI taxonomy): domain Archaea; kingdom Methanobacteriati; phylum Methanobacteriota; class Methanomicrobia; order Methanocellales; family Methanocellaceae; genus Methanocella; species Methanocella sp. Next base: position 80,142 of record NZ_DATJPM010000080.1, on the reverse strand, counting down.
TCACGCCCGAAGAGCGTCGCCGCCTGGAGCTCAAGCTGCACCGCATGCTCGTCTGGGTGGGCGTGCTCACCCCGTTCGAGTTCGAGCTGGGCGGAAAAGTGGTCCCGCTGCACGAAATCGTCTGGGACCTGCTGGCCAAGGACTGCCTGACCGACGAGGAGAAGGAGTACGTCCGCAAGCTGATATACAGGCTGCAGGCGCACGAGCACGTCGACGAGGAGATCCTGCATAGCAGCCAGCTCACCGTCGCCGAGGCGAACGTGATCTTCAAGGAGGCCCGGGGCCTGCTGCGGGCGATATTGAGCCTTAAGTCCCTGGTGGGACGTAAGGACGTCTGTACCGTAAAGACCCGGGCGAGCCAGCGTCATCTCGAAGAGGCGAAGTACTGGCTGGGCTTTTTGAAGCAGATCACCTGAAAAATCATGCCTCGTGCCGGACCTCGTCCTTTTTAAGCACTTCATCGGGGTGGGCGTGCACGTCGCCGGTGACGAACGTCATGACAGTGCCCTCCTTGGTCTTCATGACCAGGGCGCCGTCCTCGCTGATGTCCACGGACTGGCCCTCGTAGAGCCTGTCCTGGTCCTTGACTATTATGTGGCCGCCCAGCGGGTAGGCGAGCTGCTTGTACTCGTCCAGGATGACGCCGTACTGGCCGTCGTTGAAGTTCTGGTACTGGCGCTCGAACTCGACGAGTAACGCGTCGATGAAGTCCCTGCGGGACACTGTCCTGCCCAGCTCCTCCTTGATGGAGGTTGCGGTCTTCTGTATTTTCTGGGGGAAGGAGAGTCTCTCGACGTTCACGTTGACGCCGAAGCCCAGCACGATGTATTTTATGCTGTTCACGTCCATGGCCATGTCCGTGAGGATGCCGCAGACCTTGCGGCCGTCGATTAAAATGTCGTTAGGCCAGTTGATCTTAGCGTCCAGGCCGTAGAGGCCCCGGATCGTCTTGCACACGGCCGACGCGGCCGCTAACGTTATTTTGGTCGCGTGCCGGGGCTGTGCCCGGGGCCGGAGTATTAATGAGAAGCATACGCCGCCGAACGGGGATATCCACTCCCGGCCGATGCGCCCCTTGACGCCGCCGCTCTGGGTCTCGGCGAGCACCATGGTGCCCTCCTCGGCGCCGGCCGCCGCCATTTCTTTCGCTATGCGGTTGGTGGAGGCGACCTCCTCGAAGTACTGGATCCGGTGGCCCAGCACCTTCGTCTTGAGGCCCTTTTTGATTTCTTTGGGGATGAGCTTGTCCTCGTTCAGGATGTTCTTCGATATGAAACTGGTACTGTAGTCGCCCTTGCGGAAATAGGCGTTGAACAGTATCATCTTGTGGAAGGGAATGGTGGTCTTGACGCCCTCGACCACGTACTCGTCCAGCGCCCGCCGCATGCGGTTGATGGCGCCCATCCGCGTCGAATCCCACACGATGAGCTTGGCGATCATGCTGTCATAGTAGGGCGGTATCTCGTAGCCCGCATAGGAGCAGCCGTCGATGCGCACGCCCGGGCCGCCTGGGGCCATGTACGTGGTGATCTTCCCGGGCGATGGGAAGAAGTTCTCCTGCGGGTCCTCCGCGTTGATCCTGCACTCGATGGCGTGGCCGTTTATCTTTATGTCGCTCTGCCTGTATGGGAGCTCGTCGCCCGCGGCGATGCGCAGCTGCTCCTTGACCAGGTCCATGCCCGTGATCAGTTCCGTCACGGGGTGCTCGACCTGGATGCGGGTGTTGACCTCCATGAAATAAAAATTACCGTACTTGTCCAGTAAGAATTCGAAGGTGCCGGCGTTCTCGTACTTGACTGCCTTGGCGCCCTGGACGGCGGCGTTGCCCATGGTCTCCCGCAGCACGGGCGTCATCCTGGGCGACGGGGCCTCTTCGAGGAGCTTCTGGTGTCTTCTTTGTATGGAGCAGTCCCTCTCCCCCAGGTGGATGACATTGCCGCTCTTATCGGCTAAGATCTGGAACTCGATATGGCGCGGGTCCTCCAGGTATTTCTCGATGTAGACGTCCCCGTTGTTGAAGAACGCTTCGGCCTCGCGCTTCGCGCTCTCAAGCGCGTCCGGGACTTCGGCGTCCGAGAACACCAGGCGCATGCCTCGGCCGCCGCCCCCGCCCGCGGCCTTGATAATACAGGGATAGCCGAAGCGGTTGGCCAGCTCTATGGCCTCGTCGGCGCTCCTCACGGTGCCCGGGGAGCCGGGTATGAGCGGCAGGCCCGCCTTCTTCATGGTGCTCCGGGCCACGGTCTTGTCGCCAAGTTTTTTAATGACCGAGGGCGAAGGCCCGATGAACGAGACGCCCGCCTTTCGCACTGCCTCGGCGAACGGGGCGTTTTCGGATAAAAAGCCATAGCCCGGGTGCACGGCGTCGCAGCCCGAGTCCTGGGCGACCTCTAAGAGGGCATCCACGCTGAGGTAGCTGCTCTTTGCCGGCGGGGGGCCGATGCTGTAGGCCTCGTCGGCGTACTTGACGTGCAGGGACTTCGCGTCCGCCTCGGAGTAGACGGCCACGGTGGCTATGCCCAGCTCCTTGCACGCCCTTTCGACCCGGAGCGCGATCTCGCCCCGGTTTGCGATCAGTACCTTGTTGAACATTTTTTCACTCGATGACGGCGAGCACTGAGTTCGCCTCTACGTTCTTGCCCTTCTGTGCGTATACGGCCTTTACGACGCCCGAGCTGTGGGCCACGATGTCGTTTTCCATCTTCATGGCCTCCAGGACGGCGATCACGTCGCCCTTCTTCACGCTGTCGCCCACCTTGACGTTGACTTTCAGTATAGTGCCCTGCATGGGGCTCGTCACGGCGCCGTTGGCGGAGGTCTCCTCCACGGCTTCGGCGACCTGCTGGGTGGCCACTGCTCCGATGGGCGGCATGGGCGCGTCCAGCGCATCGATCCGGATCTCCTTGACCTGGCCGTCCATCTCTATTAAAAAGCGCCTGGCGTTGGGCCCGAGCTTTGACTTCTTCGCCGGGGCCGCTTTTGGCTCCAGCGCCTCGGCCGTGATCTCGCCCCTCAGGAACTTTTCGGCGACCTGCGGGTACAGGGCGTACGTGACGTAGTCCTCCTCGGCGACCTTCTCGAGGCCGAGGCCGTCGACGGCAGCGATGACTTCCGGCATCTCGGGCTTCAGGAGGTCCGCGGGCCGGACGGTGATGGGCTTTTCGTCGCCGATGACCTTCTTCTGGATCGCGGGGTCCACGGGTGCCGGAGACCTGCCGTAGAAGCCCTTGACGTAGTCCTTGACTTCCTTCGGCACGACCTTATAGCGCTCGCCCATGACCACGTTGAGCACCGCCTGGGTGCCCACTATTTGCGAGGTGGGCGTGACCAGGGGCGGGTATCCCAGTTCCCGGCGCACGACGGGCACTTCTTTTAATACTGCGTCGTACATTTCCATCTTATTCTGCTGCTTGAGCTGCGAGACCAGGTTGGAGAGCATGCCGCCAGGTATCTGGTAGACGAGCACGTTGACGTCGATCCTCTCTAAAATGGGGTCTATGATGGCCGCGTAACGTTCCTTGACCTTCCAGAAGTACTCGGCGATCTCCGCCAGCAGTTTTAAGTCCAGGTTCGTGTCGTAGGGCGTGCCCTGCAGGGCGCCCACGATGGACTCCGTGGCGGGCTGGGAGGTGCCGAAGGCGAAGGGCGACATGGCGGTATCCAGTATGTCGACTCCTGCGCGGGCCGCCTCGTAATAGCTCATGGGTGCGATGCCGTTGGTGCAGTGGCAGTGTAAGTCGACGGGCAGCCCGACCTCCTTCCTGAGGCGGGACACCAGGTCGTAGGCCGGCCCGGGCATGATAAGCCCGGCCATGTCCTTGATGCATATCGAGTCGCAGCCCAGCGCCGCCAGCTCCTTCGCGATCTCGACGAACTTATCGTTCGAGTGGACCGGGCTGAGCGTATAGCAGAGCGTTCCCTGGACGTGGGAGCCGCACTTCTTGGCGACCATTATGGAGGCCTCCATGTTGCGGATGTCGTTGACGGCGTCGAATACCCTGAAGATGTCGACGCCGTTCTTCGCGGCCAGCGTGACGAACTTCTCGACGACGTCGTCGGAGTAGTGCCGGTACCCTACGAGGTTCTGGCCCCTCAGGAGCATCTGGATCGGAGTGGTCTTCGCGGCCTTTTTTATGATTCTCAGCCGTTCCCACGGGTCCTCGTTGAGGTACCGTATGCACGTGTCGAAGGTCGCGCCGCCCCATGCCTCTAAGGAGTAGAAGCCGACCTGGTCCAGCTTCTCGATGATGGGGACCATGTCCTCGGTCCTCATCCTCGTCGCCGCCAGGGACTGGTGGGCGTCTCTCAGGATCGTTTCTGTAATCTTAACCATGCCCTTTTCCTCACGGGTTAAGCTAAAAGCCCGGCAATATCATAACATAATATTATGAATGCGTTACGGTATTTTTAAGGTTATAAGATATAACCTTAACGCCTCCGGTTCTACGGGGGCGGGCCAATAATGCTCCAAGCTCGCTGGTGTCCGGTATGGAAAAGATTTCCAAGGTGATGAAAAGGGATGGAAAGATCGTCGATTTCGATCGGAACAGGATCATGGGCGCCGTCCATAGGGCCTTTACGGCCTCGGGCACGGGCGGGAAGGCCGAGGCACGGAAGGTCGCCGACGAGGCCATAAGCCGGCTGGTCGAGAGACATGCGGGCCGTGTGCCCACGGTGGAGAATATCCAGGACGCCGTGGTGGAAACTCTGAGAGATCTGGGATTCGATGAGGTGGCCGATGAATACGAGAGCTACAGGAAAAAAAAGGAGGAGCTCAGGGGCATCGGGAAGGAGCTGGGCATCGAGGAGGAGCCGAAGCTCACCGTGAACGCCTTAGAGGTGCTGAGGAGGAGGTACCTGCTCAGGGATGAAAATGGCGAGGTCGTGGAGACCCCGGCCGGGATGTTCAGGCGCGTGGCCCGGGCTATTGCCGCTGCTGAAGGGAGGTATGGCGACGACCCCCGTGATGCGGAGGAGGACTTCTACCGGGTCATGAGCAGGCTGGAATTCCTGCCCAACTCGCCGACGCTCTTCAACGCCGGATCGGGCACGGGCCTGGCCATGTCCGCCTGCTACGTCCTTCCGGTGGAGGACTCGCTGGAGGGGATATTCACGGCCGTGAGGAACATGGCCCTGATAGAGCAGAGCGGCGGGGGAGTCGGCTTCGATTTCTCGAGGCTGAGGCCGGCGGGGGACATCGTGCGCTCGACCAAGGGGGTCGCCTCTGGCCCGGTGAGCTTCATGAGGGTCTTCGACACCTCCACCGACGTTATCAAGTCCGGGGGAAAGAGGCGCGGGGCGATGATGGCCATACTCCGGGTCGACCACCCCGACATCCTGGAGTTCATAAAGTCCAAGGCGCGGCCGGGAGTGCTCACGAACTTCAACATTTCCGTCGCGGCGACCGACGAGTTCATGAGGGCCGTGGAAAACGGGGAAGAGTATGACCTGGTGAACCCCCGGACCGGGAAGAGCGTGGGAAGGCTCGACGCCCGCCGCGTTTGGACCATGATGGCGGAGAACGCGTGGAAGGGAGGTGACCCTGGCGTGATCTTCATAGACGAGATCGAGAGGCACAACCAGACGCCCCGGGTGGGGCGCATTGAGGCCACGAATCCCTGCGGAGAGCAGCCGCTGCTCCCGTACGAGTCCTGCAACCTTGGCAGCATTAACCTGTCGAGGATGGTCAAAGGTCAGGCGATAGACTGGGAGAAGGTACGGGACACCATATGGATCGGCGTTCACTTTCTGGATAATGTCATAGACGTGAACCCATATCCCCTCGAGGAGATCGGCGACATGACCCGGGCCAACCGAAAGATAGGGCTCGGCGTCATGGGGTTCGCCGAGATGCTCATCCGGCTGGGCATACCATACGATTCGGACGAGGCGCTGGATCGGGGCGGGGAGATAGCCCGCTTCCTGGATGAGGAGGCGGTAAAGGCGTCCGAGGAGCTGGCGGAGCGGCGCGGGCCGTTCCCCAACTATCCGGGCAGTATCTGGCGCCGCCCCAGAAGGAACGCCACGGTGACCACGATTGCACCGACGGGGACCATCAGCATCATCGCCGGGTGCTCGTCGGGCATCGAGCCCCTGTTCGCGGTCGCGTTCATGAGGCACGTGCTCGGAGGGGAGAGGCTGTTCGAGATCAATCCGATATTTGAGAGAATAGCCAAGGACCGCGGTTTCTATGGCAGCGATCTTCTCGACAGGGTCGTGAGGCAGGGCACGGTGGACGGCATCGGGGAGGTGCCGGAAGACGTTAAAAGGCTATTCGTCACTGCTCACGACATATCCCCCGAGCGGCACGTGAGGATGCAGGCAGCCTTCCAGAAATATACCGAGAACGCCGTTTCCAAGACCGTTAACCTGCCCGGGAAGGCGACCTCCGGGGACATCGAGAGGGTCTACAGGCTGGCCTATGACCTGAAGTGTAAGGGCGTCACGGTCTACAGGTATGGGAGTAAGGGTAGGCAAGTACTTAATCTTGGGGCGGGCGACGGGGAGAAGATACCGGTGACGGTGTCCGGGGAATTCGCGGGCGGGACGCCGTCGGACACGTGCCAGGTCTGCGGGTGAGCCTGTATGGGATATGTCTATATATATTATGGGACCGGGGCGGGCAAGACGACCAGCGCCCTGGGCCTGGCCCTGAGGTCAATAGGCCAGGGCAGGAAGGTGGTGATCGTCCAGTTCTTAAAGTGGTGGAAGGATACTGGCGAGTATAAAATAACGGGGCGGCTCAAGCCCGACTACGAGGTCCGACAGTTCGGGAGGCCGGGCTGGATCTGCCGGAACGCCGGGAGGGGCGAGGTGAACGAGGGCGGCGTTGTACTGAAGGTGAGAGGAATAGAGGAGGCAGATAGGGAAATGGCACGGAAGGGCCTGGAATTCGCCGGCCAGAAGCTCGCAGAAAAGCCGGGCCTGCTGGTGCTCGACGAGATCTGCCTGGCCGCCCACATGGGCATCCTGGCCGTGGAGGACGTGCTCGGCCTTATTCGCGATCTGCCGGCGGAAACGGACGTTGTGATGACCGGGAGATTCGCCCCGATTGAGCTGATGGAGAGGGCGGACTTCGTCAACGAGATCGTACCCCGGAAGTTTCCCGGGAAGCTCGTGACGAAGCGGGGGAACCAGTATTAACTTTCCCTTTGCGCGAGGGCGCAGGCCGCGGCCGTTGCAGCGAGCGCCGCAAGCCAGCCCATGCCCGGGCTCGGCTTCGGCGTGGCCGTCGGGGTTGGGCTTCCCGGGGGGGTTGCAGTCGCGGCCGGGGTGGGGGTGGACGTAGGCCAGGGCTCGGGCGTGGCCGTGGGCGATGCCGTGGCCGTGGGCGTGGGCGTCGCCGTCGTGCCGGCCACGATGTAGTTGCTCCGCACGATCTGGCCCTCGCCCCGGACGTTATTCACGGTCAGCGTAACGGTATATGAGCCTTTATTCTGGTAGATGTGGGCCGGGTTCTGCGTGTTCGATGCGGTGCCGTCCCCGAAGTCCCAGAGCCAGCTCACCGGGTACCCGACGCTGGCGTCCGTGAACTGTATGGGCAGGGGCACGGGGCCGCCTGTGCTATCGGAAGTAAAGTCGGCCGCGGGGCGTTCCGGTATGGGCGCGACGAGGGGGGCGTGGTCGCCGTTGTTCTCGGCCAGCAGGACCGCCGTGTCCACGATCCCGTCCCCGTTGGAGTCCGTGCCGCCCAAGTTATCCCAGTAGTTGCCCAGGTAGCCCGAAAACTGCTTTCCGCCATAGCCATAGGAGAGCGGGATGGACGAGTTCCAGCTGTTCACGTACCCGTTGGCCAGGCCGTTCCCTCCGCCGTTGGACTCCAGCGCGTTCATGTAGGCCGAGCACAAGGAGCTGGTCCCTGCCAAGGATATGCCATACTGGTTGCCCTTGACCTCGTTCAGATAAACCGGGCAGCCGTTCGAGTTGAGGATATAGATCCCGATGTTGCTGTTGCCGCTGACAGTGTTGTTCATGACGGCGCAGCCATGCGCCCCGGAGACCGTGATGCCGTACCCGTTGCCGACCACGATGCACTCCATGACGTTCACCAGGCCGCAGTCCCGGACCAGTATGCCGGTGGCGCCGCCCTGGACGCGCAGCCTCTGCACGACGACGCTGTCGGCGGCGACCGTGATGCCCGTGCCCGACGTGACGGCGATGGTAGGCATGCTGCCCCCCGTGTCCCGGCCGATGAGGCTGATGGTCTTATCGATCACGACGTTCTCGTGGTAAGTGCCGCTGGCCACGCTGACGGTATCGCCGGCCGAGGCGTTGGCTATGGCGGCGCTGATCGTGGGGTAGTCCACGGGCACCGAGTACGTGGCGGCCAGCGCGGCGGGGGTCGAAAAGGATAATGCGACGGCCACGGCCGTCGCGATGATGAGGGGATGGCCATGGGGGAACATGTTATCGTACCATAGTTGGCGGCAGGCGATATAAGGGTTACCTGCCGGGGAAAATATACATAGTATTCCCGGCAATATGAAAAAAGGGGCGACCATGGCTACCACGTGCATCCTGTATTTTTCACAGACCGGCAACACCGAGAAGGTGGCCTATACGATCGCCGGCCGCTTCCAGGGTGAAGGCCTGGAAAACGTGACGCTGCACCTGGAGGACGCCCACGACTTCCCCGAGGCCTACGAGGACGTGGACATCCTGGGCATCGGCTTCCCCACGTTCTTCGGCTACCCGCCCCCTCACGTCATGCGCTTCATCGAGGGCCTGAAAGGCAATGGCAGGAGCGCCTTCGTTTTTACGACCTACGGCGGCAGCACGGCGGGCGACAGCCTCTATGATGCGGCCACGGCCCTGGTGAAGCGCGGCTTTAAGGTCCTGGGCGGCCTGAAGATAGAGGCCTCCGATAACTATCCTCAGAGCATATGGCTTAAGATCAACGAGGGCCGCCCGAACGAGATCGACCTGGCCCGGAGCGAAGAGTTCGCTACGATGGTCATAAAATCGTATAACGACGGCCGGAGCATCGACCCGATGGCGCTGGCCAGCTCGAACCCGTTCTTCGTGAAAAAACGCGATAAGCCCAGGAAGAAGACCGTGGACGCCCTGCGCAGGAAGGTCGAGGGCAAGGTCATTTTCAACAAGGACATGTGCCTGTTCTGCGAGACCTGCAAGAAGTCCTGCCCCACGAAGAGCATTTCCTCAGGAGAGGCGCACCCTGTGTTCAGCTGGAAGTGCATGGACGGCATGCGGTGCTACCAGTGCGTCCGGGTATGCCCGGGCAAGGCACTGCTCTACGAGCAGCCCGTGTCGGACAGGGAGTACAAAAAACTGCTCAAGAGCATCGCCGACACGCCCGAGGAAAAGGCCCGGCAATACATCGTCGCCTGACATAGCCTTATGAGCATTAAGAGCATGTTATTGGACGTATGCTTATGGATGCTGCGGCCGTCACGGCCGCTATGTTCGTGATAGGCTTCGCTCTACTCTTTTTCATCTATTATTTCACGTCTCCCATGTATACGGAGTACGGGGATAAGAAGTCCAGGCTCTACTATAGCCTGGTCAACTCGCTGTACTTTTCGCTCGTCCTCGCCATACTCTTTCTCGTTCTGCCGAAGCTGTCGGACGCCTACGGCGTCCTGGTCAGCGTGGCCGCCGGCATAGTCATCATCCTGGCCTCGACGCTCTTACACGTGTACGTCGTCACCACGCTGGTCAGGCGGGGCATCATAAGCATCCGGCAAAAAAGGAGGAAGCGCTAGACCTCGAGCGTCATGTCGTCGAAAGCCACCGTGAGGGCTCCGCCCATGCGGGCCTGGATGCTTTTTCGGGCTTCGAGCGTATCATAGAGATGCGCGTTAAAGTGGGTCAGGACCAGCCTCTTCGCCCCGGACCTCTTCGCCGCCTCCACGGCGTCCTCGGGGTTCATGTGCGGCCAGAGATCGCTGTGCCGGCCCGAAAGCTCGGAGCACTCCGTGATGAGAAGGTCCGCGTCCCGGCCCAGTTTTATTAAGTTATCGCAGAGCCCCGTATCGGTACAGTAGGCGATGGTGCGGCCGCCAAGCCGAAACCTGTAGCCCATGCACGGGTCGGAGTGGACTAAAAGCCTGAAGTCCTCCAGGTAGGGCGCCTTCGCCTTATCCCGGGGAAGCTCGCATACTTCGACCGGGAATGGCCCCTCGCCCAGGGGGACCGTATAGGGTTTTTTAATGATGGCACGGAGCGTATCTTCGGCTCCCTCCATGCCGAATATCCTCAGGCTCTTCAGCGGGAGCTTGACGATGGTGTGCAGGCCCTCGATGTGGTCGAAGTGGTAGTGGCTTAAAAAGAGGTCCACCGCAGCGCGCGAGGCGTAAAGGCCCAGCTTGTGGATGCCGTTGCCGGCATCGAGCACGACGTGCCTGCCATCCGCCTCCAGGAGCGTGCAGACCGTGTTGCCCGTCTCGGAGTCGAACCAGCCGTTCGTGCCCAGGAACCTGACTCGCATACACGCTACAAGGCGGCCGTTAGATATAAAAGGCGCGGGCACAGAGCCTTGTCATACTATCAGTGCCGCCCGGCGAGCCCCCGTACTGCGGAGGCAGATGAAAAAATAGTTCACGCCTGCTCAAGCTTCTTTTCCAGCTCGGCCAGCCGCATGTCGACGAAATCCCGCAGCACATCGTTTCCCGCCTGAGAGCGCTGGATGAAGAACCGGTACGCTTTGATGGCGCCCTTCAGGTCGCCCGCGGCCTCGAGGGCGACGCCCAGGTCGAAATAGGCCATGATCATGTCCGGGTCGACGCTCAGGGCTTCCTTATACTCGGATATGGCCCAGTCCATCTTGTCGAGCACGGCCAGCGTCTTTCCCAGGCTGTAGTGGGCCTCGGCGAACCTCGGGTTCAGCCGTATGGCCTCACCTAACTCCTTTAACGCGGCGTTGTGGTTCTCCCGGGCGCTGTGGGCGAGCGCCATGTTATAGTGCAGGTCCGGGTCCTCGGGGTTGATCTTGAGCCCCTGCTCATACTCGGCCACTGCCCGATCGAGCATGCCGTTATGCGCGAGTAGGGCACCGATGTTATTGTGCGCCTGGTACAGGCTGGGCTCGAGCCGGAGCGCCTCCCGGAACTCGGCCATGGCGATGACGACCGTGCCCTTGCAGGCCAGCTCCACGCCCTTGTTGTAGTGCTCCAGCGCCTGCTTATGCCGGATGTCCCCCACGACCGAGAGCTCGCTCTTCGCGTGGTCGATGAGACCCTTGTTAGTGAGCACCAGGGCCAGGTTGTAGTGCGCCTTCACGTAGTCGGGCCTGAGCCGAACCGCCCGGTTGTATTCCCTTATGGCGTCGTCCGTCATGCCCTTTTTTGAGAATACGACGCCAAGGTTAAAATGCGCTTCCGCGAAGAACGGGTCCAGCTTGATCGCAGATATAAAAGACTCTATGGCATCGTCGAGCTTCCCCTCGCGGAAGAGGGCGACGCCCAGATCGTAATAGACTTCGGGGTCGTTGGGGGTCCTGGTGACGGCCTTCCTGAGCTCGCCGATCACGCCGGAGTAGTCTCCTTTGCCCATGTGCGCCCGGGCATTCTCGATATGAGGCTCCTGCTCCCCGAGCCTGCTATAAATGCCGCCGGACATCCGGTCGTCTACCACCAGGCCTTTTGTTATAAGGCCTATGGCACTATTCAGGTCTTCCATCATGCCCCCTTACGCTCCGCGCTCTGCGCAGGTATCTATATATTTCCCCTTGGTAATCGAAAATTATGTAGTTATACCTAATTAAACTACCGATTATTCACCTTAAAGGGAATAATATATTTTGTTTTGGGTTGTTAATGAACATATTGTTCCAAATATTTAACCGTCCTCGATGCGGATAGCCTTTGCCAGTATCGCCCTGACCTTTTGCCGGATGGCCGGGTCCACGTCGTCCCGGGCCTCGAGCAGCGGCCGTGCCAGGTCATAGCTTCCCCGCCTATCGTAAATGCGCTCCAGCGCGAAGGCGGCCCTTTCGGCCACCTCCGGGTCGGGGTCCTTCAGCGTTTTTATTAATGACCGGACAGTCCGCCCGTCGTCGACCATTCCAGAGAGCCAGGCGCCCAAAGCCATGGCGGCCTCCCGCCGGACTTCCGTGGACGGGTCCCCCAGGGCGTATTCCACGTGGCCGACAACTCTCCCCTGTCCTGTCCGAAATCCGAGCACAGCGAGCGAGTGTACGGCCCCCTGCCTGACGGGCGCCTCAGGGTCGCCCGCGGCCACGATGAGCGGCTCGATGGCCTCCTCGCCGGCCAGGTTTTTAAGATAGTATGCGGCGAACGCGCGCACTTCGGGGTCCGGGTCCCGAAGCTTATCGAGCAACTCCTCATTCATGGGCGTTTTTTCATTATTTCCAGAGTGGCACCTTCCTCGTCCGCGTTAAAAAAGTACTTGCGAGACGAATATTTCGAGTCCCTCAGCTTCTTTATCTGGATGACGTCCCGGGGCTCGTCGTCCACCTCTACCTTGCTGATCCAGATGACGCCGTCCACGATGTGCTCAAGCGCCTTTATTAGCTCGGGGCGGTGCGCTCCCATGTGGATGGTATACAGGGTGGTCGTGCCGTAGTTCTTCTGGATGGCCATCTGGTGGTGAATGTAGTTTAAAATGGCCCGCTCCGAGTCGCTGGCCAGGATGAGCGTGGTGAGCGAGTCCACGACACCCCTTAAATTGTTATACGGCTTGATGTCGGCGATGGCCTCCTTGACCACGTTGTGGACCTCCGTGATGCTGGCCAGGTCGTGGCAGACGTACTTCCACTTCGACACGAACTCGCCCCACCCGAAGGCGTCGGTGAAGCCGTCGATGATGATGAGCTGGTCGTTGTTGATGTTCTCCTCCGGCTCGAGGCCGAAGACGTTGAGCGAGCTCACGATCGCCTGCGGCGGGTGCTCCATGTTAAAGATGTAGCAATACTCGTTGTTGAGCAGCCCGTCGGCGATGAACTTGCTCTGCAGTATCTGGGATTTGGCCCCCGTATCCTCCTCGATGAGCACGAGCGACCCCCTCGGTATGCCGCCATCGAGCGCGTTGTCCAGGTCCTGTATGCCGAACCTGGCCCTATTTTTTATTTCGGTCGTCGAAACCACCCCGTGGATTTCAGTATACCTAGCTTGTGGACGCTCAACCGTAATAACGATTTCGAGGATGAGCTTTTTTTATGATCGCTCACGGTAAGACAACAATGTATATATGGCTCGGGAGTGCTCTTTCATTAAAAGATCACGGGTGGGTCCAAACACGATTAAGGCACAGGCTCTACTGTTGGTAACTCTTTTAGCGGCCGTGGCGATAGCCTCCAGTGGCTGTGTTTATTTCCAGAATGTCATCAGCAACCCGGGGCCGACGAGCACGCCAGTGGTCGTGACTATAACTGCCACGCCGACGGCGACGCCTGCGCCGACGTCGACGCCTGCGCCGACGGCAGTGGCCCGGCAGATGAGCCCGGACGTGGTCATAATGCAGTACGGCGATAAGGGCCTCGTCAGCTTCGACTCGGAGCCGGCCGACGACCAGCAGTACGAGAGCATCATCATCGTGCTGGGCAACGACGGCACGGCGGACGCGAAGAACGTCGTCGTGGCGCTGACCGAGACGGACGCCCACGGCGGGAACATGCTCGTGCAGCAAAATTTCAAGGTCGGCGACCTGAAGCGGGGCGAGCGCAAGGACTTCACGCTCGTGACCGATAAGCACGACCAGGCGGCGTCCATTCTAATCAAGGCCGACCTGTCCTGGGGAGAGAGCGGCGAGTATTATAACCCGATGACATACCTCGACATCACGAAATCGGTCATATGGATGATGAATATACAGCCATAGGCATCGACCTGGCCGCCCTGCCGAAAAATCCCACCGGGGCCGCCGCCTGCGCCGGCGGGCATTACGAGTGCTCGACGGTTTACGGCGATAGCGACATCATCGACTATATTCTGGGCCGCCGCCCTGGCGTTGTAGCCATCGACGCGCCGCTATCTTTGCCCTTCGGCCGGTGCTGCTTCGACGACGCCTGCTGCGGGCCCAGAAAGATACGCACCTGCGACCGTATGCTCATCGGCATGGGCTACAGGGTGTTCCCGCCCGGGTTCTCGTTCATGAGGCAGCTGACCGTGAGGGGCGTCTCCCTGAGAAAAAGGCTGGAGGGCGAGGGCATAAGAGTGATCGAGGTCCATCCCCGCACTACTAAGCGCATACTGGGCCTGGGCCGTTTTCCCGAAGCGGGGAGCGAGCACGAGGACGACGCCTGCGCCGCGGCCCTGGCCGCATGGCTCTACGCCCGGGGAAAATGCGTGGAGCTCACCGGCGCCGACGGGACGATCGTCATACCGCGATAGACCACGGCGGCACGGAGGCACCACGGAGGGCACGGCTAATTTTTTACCACGGCGACACGGCGAACACGGCGCTTTTTTATGATCGGCACGGCGGACGCACGGCGACACGGTTTCCAGATAATATCATTAAGCATGGGGTCTCCGAGGGGTAAGCAAGGGCGCTCAGCGCGGCATTAGCCCCCTTCAGGATATTAAAGTAAGCAGGGGGTCTCCGAGGGGGCATCAGCCCCCTTCAGGAAATAAAAGGCGCCGTGTTCGCCGTGTCGCCGTGGTGAACAAAGCGCTGTGGCCTCCGTGGTGCCTCCGTGTCGCCGTGGTCAGTCGTCGGTTGGCGCCCACCCGCCGGCGAGGCTCTTGAACACGTCCAGGCTCATCTCCAGGTACTGCCGGTTCTTCGAGAACACCTCGAAGGTCACGGTCCTGTTGTATTTTGCAGCCTTGAGCGCGTTCACCACCCTGTGCCAGTCGATGTTGCCCATGCCCAGGGCTAAATGCAGGTCGCCGTCCACGCCGTGGCCGCCCTTGTTGTCGTGCACGTGGACGTGGTACAGGCGATCCTTGAAAGTCTCGATGAAATCGGCGATGTTGGCGCCGCCCTTACAGGAGATGTTGGCGTGGCCGACGTCCAGGTGGAACTTCGCCCGGGGCTCCAGGCCGAACAATTTCTTAAAGTCCTCGACGCTCTGGTCCACGTTCTCAACGGTGACCGTCATGCCCGACTTCTCCGCGCGGTCGCATAAAGCGCCTAGCCCTTCGGCCATGTACCGTATCATCTCGTCCTTCGGGTAGAGCCCGAACCTGGTGTGCATGTGCACCGTGACCAGCCGGGCCTCGATCTCCTCGGCGAAGCCGATGACGTCGATGACCTCGTTCACCGTGGCATCGCGGATGGGCTTATACGGGTTACCCACGTTCCAGCCCCAGGGCGTGTGGCAGGTGAAGAAGATGCCGGTCTCATCCCGGGCTTTTTTAATGTCGCTGACGCGCGATAAAAGCTTCGAGGTCGGGAACTTCGGCCCCTCGGCGCTGATCTCCAGAAAATCGAAGCCGGCATCCTTCGCGTAATAGATCTCCTGCAGGATGTCGCTATCGCCCTTCGGATCGGCGAGCGTTCCATAATACATGAGTAACAATCCGGCGTCCGCGATGATAATGGTTCCGCGCCTGCGAAAAATACATTGGGAAAGCGGCCGTACTGTACTTGCGATGCTGGAACCTGGAGAGCATGACGCCCTGCTGAACGGCGTCCGCGTTCACTACACAGTGTCGGGCTCGGGGCCGGCCCTCATAGCCATATACGGGGGGCCGGGCATGGACGCCCGCGGCTTCGAGAGCCTGGCGGACATCGGCGAGTTTGTCACGCTCATCGTTATGCACCCCCGTGGCTCCGGGCTGTCCGCGGCGGCGCCGTGCGGGGACGGCTATCTGCTGGGGGACTATGCCGCGGACGTTGAGGCGCTGCGGCGGCACCTGAGGCTGGATAGGCCCGCCGTGCTGGGCTGGTCCCACGGCGGCATGATCGCACAGCAGTTCGCCTTCACCTATCCTGACTCCCTTTCAAAGCTCGTCCTGCTGGACACGTCGGCCTACTTCGGCGAGCTCTTAAAGGATATAAACGCCGCAGTCCAGGCGTATCGGGAAAAGCCCTGGTTCCCGGAGTCGTATGCCGCACTGCAGAAGGAGTGGGCGGGGGAATACAGGACGGACGAGGACATGACGAAGCTCTGGGCTGACGAGATCAGGTTCTACTTTAGGGAGTTCGACGGGCGCGCCGAGGCCTATCGCCGTCGTACAATGGGCCTGCCGCTCCGCATGGCGCCGCTCAAGTGCTTCAACGAGCTGGAGGCGCCCTGCATGGACCTGCGGCCCCGGCTGGCGGGAATAAAGGCGCCGACGCTGGTCATCGTGGGCCGGCACGACTTCATCACGACGGCCGGGATGTCGGAAGAGATCCACAGGCGCATACCGGGCTCCCGGCTGGAGATATTCGAGGGCTCCGGGCACTTCACGTTCGTGGAGGAGCCCGGGAAGCTCAAGGCGTTAGTCCGGGATTTCATACTGGAATAGGGCCCGGCCGATTTCCGTGAAAGCGGAGATAAAGAGTCTTTACCAGGCTTGTGCTATTCTTTATCGTGATACTCATGGAGTTCGACCTCGGCAATACGGAGATCGTGCTGGTGGCCGCCCCGGAAGGGTTCAGGGACGAGGAGCTGTTCGTGCCCGAAGACGTTTTTTCCGCGGCCGGCGCCTTCGTGCTCACGGCCAGCACGACGAAGAAGACCATCAACGGCTCGGAGGGCGGGTCGACTGACCCCGACCTGCACATCGAGGACATCAATGTAGATGACCTTAACGCGCTCGTCATCGCAGGAGGCCGGGGCGCGAGACAATATCTGTGGAATGACGAGGCCCTCCTGCGAAAGGTGAGTGAGGCGAACGAGAAAGGCAAGATCATCGGCGCCATATGTATTTCCGGCGCGATACCCGCCATCGCGGGCATCATGCGAGGCCGAAAAGGCACAGTCTATCCCGATCCTGAGGCGCTGGAAGTACTAAAAAAGGCGGGCGAGACATACGTGGGCGAGGGCGTCGTCGTGGACGGGAACGTGGTCACGGGCGCCGGGCCGGAGTACGCGAAGGAGTTTGCCGGCATGATCCTGGCGCTTTTATACAAAAGGATTCAGACGACTGTTCAGAGGTAAGGCTTCAGCTCCTTATACCTTTTTAGCACGATCTCCTTGAATTCCCGTGGCTTGCGGCGGATGCGCTTTGCGGACTCCGTGTCCCCTAAATATTCGAGCCAGGATGCCACCCAGAGCGCCTCCCTGCCCGTGAATGCGACGAGGTAGTCCTTTAAGTCCTTTAAGTCCTTGAGCGGCTTGCCGTTAAAGACATACGGCCTCTTATCCTCGGGCCTGAACAGGCGCCTTGCGACCGCTCTCCTGTCGTCATCGGCGCTCATGTAACAGCTCCTCGTAGATGCTCAGCGTTTCCCGGGCCACCTTATCCCAGGTGAAATATTCCAGCACCCTCTTTCTGGCGGCCTTGCCCCAGCGCTTCATGCGGACCTCGTCCTGGAGCGCTTCATTGATCCCCCAGGCAATGTCAGCGGGAGAGTTGCCGTCGACGTGAACTCCCGTCCTGCCGTCCCCGCCGCTGACCACCTGCTCCTTGAGGCCGGATACGCCGCTCGCCCCGACGACGATGGGCTTCTCCATGGCCATGGCCTCCAGGCTCACGATGCCGAACGGCTCATAGATCGAGGGAAAGACGCAGAGGTCCGAGGCCGCGTAGTGCAGGATGCGCTCGTGCTCGGACACGAACTCGAACCGGCATATGACGCTTTTCTCGAGGCCCAGGCGGGCTGCCAGGTGCCGGACATCGTTCTCCTCGTCCCCGGTCCCCAGGATTACCAGCTTAGCCTCCGGGTGCTCTATGAGCACGGCGGGCATGGCCTGGACAAGGTTCATGATGCCCTTGACCCAGTTGAGCCGGCCCACGAACAGTATCATCTTTCCCGTGTCAATGCCGTAGCGTTTCCTCAGTGCGGCGACTTCGTCCATGGCGGCTTTCGCGGGGTCGTACGTGTCCGGGTCGATGCCGTTCCAGACGACGTGTATCCTGTCCGCCGGCCAGCCGTGGCCGGCCAGGTCCTCCTTCATGGCGTAGCTGACGGTGATAATGCGGTCCGCCGTCGTAGCGCCCAAAAATTCGATGTCGTTCACCGCCTTGCTGCCCCGGCCGCCGCTACGGCCCCATTCGGTCGAGTGGACGTGGAATACCAGGGGCAGGGACAGCTCGCTCTTGAGTGTGGGGGCGGCCATGGCTCCCATCCAGTCGTGGACGCAGGCTATGTCGAACCTGGACCCCTCGGCCCGGACGAGCTGGTTGGACAGCTTTGCGCAGCACAGGATATCGTTCACCAGAATGGAACTGAAAAAGCGGAGCTGGTCTCCCCATGATCGGAGCTCGCCATCGGCGATGACTTTGAGCAGGCCGGAGACATCCACGCCCAGGGGCCTGTGTACCGCGACGCCTTGCATCACCTCGCTGGTCTTCAGGCTCCCGTTGTTCATGGTGAGCACGGTGACGTCGTTCCCCAGCCGGACATACTCTCTCGTTATGTATTCGGCGTATGTGCCCAGGCCGCCGACTAAGCGGGGCGGGTACTCCCATGCGAAAAAGGCGATCCTCACGAATAAAAATTATTTTGTATTTATAAAATATGTGGGGCCGGCTTTTAACGGCTATATCTCCCGCAGGCTTTTCGCCGCGCTTTCGGGAGTTACGGAGTTTATGTGGACCCGCGTGTTAAGCTCGAAGCCGGCCTCGATTCCGAGCTTGGGGTAGATGCACAGGTGCAGGTACACGTCGTCGTCGATCGACTGGACGAACGCATAATTGTACGGAGGGTCCGAAAGCAGCTTCGACAGGCGGGAGAGAGCGTCCCTGGACGTTACGGCGAAGTCGTCCCGCTCCTCGTCCGTCATCTCCGCGATGTTCCTGCACTTCCGCTTCGGGATGACCCAGACCTCGTAGGTATAGCAGGACGCGAAAGGGGCGATGGCCACGGTGTGGGCCGACTCCAGGACGGCCCTCGGGGAGCCCGATTCTTCCTTGATGACCGGGCCATAGTCGAGGCCTCGCTGGTCGGTGATCTCACGGGGCACGATGGGGAGGGCGATGATCTGGGAATGGGCGTGGGCCAGCGACGCACCGGCCTCCCGGCCGTAGTTCCGGAATAAGGAGATGTACCGGACGTACGGTATTTTTGCGATTTTCGAGAACCGGTCCCGGTAGACGCGGAAGAGGCGCTTTATCTCGTCGTCGGACATGAACTGGGGATGGCGGTCGTGCACGGGACTCTCCACGATGACCTCGTGGACCCCGGAAGCGGACAGGCTCATGTCGTTCATGAGCATGACGCCCCCCTCCTTTACGGCCGGGTACAGGTTGGGTATCACCCTTACTGTCCATCCCGTCAGAGGGGGCCTGCCCGGCTCGTCCGGCCGGTGGTCCCCGTCGAAGTAGCTCGCCTTGCTCGGTGGCGTCTTATCCTCAAAGCCTGGACAAAATGAGCAGCCCTGCGCTCCCCCGGGAGGCTCGCGAGCCCTGATAAAGTCGCTTGGCCGCCTGGCGCGGTCGGTCGCGATGATGACCCATCGGTCGAGAAAATAGTCCCGGCGTAACTCGCTCATGAGGATTGTTTTTGAGGGCGCGCGTAGATAAAGGTTATCGCATAGCGCTTACCATAATTATTGGATAATGATATATATGAATCGTGCTATCATATCGCACGGAGCAGGACCATGAATGGCCACGGCATAGCGTTCGGCGCGGGCACGGTCATTAACGCCATCGCCACCTACAAAGGCAGCGCCTTCGGGATAGACTTAAGGACGGAGGCCGATGTAGCGCTAAAAGGCGACCTCATCGAGGGTGAGATCGAGGGGGGAGGCGATACGCGGCTCATCGAGAGGGCCTGCGAGCTGGTGCTGAGGCATTTCGACGTCGACTCGGGCGCGAAAATAAGGACGAAGAGCCAGCTGCCCCAGGCCAGCGGCCTGAAGTCGTCCAGCGCCGCGGCCAACGCGACAGTCCTGGCCACGCTGCGGGCCATCGGCCGGGACATGGAGCCCCTGGAGATGACGCGCCTCGGCGTGCGGGCGGCGCTCGATTCGGGCGTGTCAATCACGGGCGCCTTCGACGACGCCTGCGCTTCCATGCTGGGCGGCGTCGTGATGACGGATAATAAGACGAACGAGCTGCTGAAGCGGGAGACCATCGAGTCGGACGTCGTTATCTATGCCCCGGATAAAAAAGCCTTTTCCAGCCAGACGAACGTTGCCCGTTCCCGGGCCATCGGGCCCTGGGTGGACGCGGCCTTTGAAATGGCCATGCGCGGCGAATACCGGAAGGCCATGACGCTGAACGGCTTCCTCTATACGGCGGCGCTGGGCTACAGCGCGGAGCCCATGGTGGCAGCTCTGGAGCTGGGCGTGGACGCGGTGAGCCTGTCGGGCACCGGGCCGTCCTACGTGGCGCTGGCCGAAGGCGAAAAGCTGGACAGGCTGAAGGCCGCCTGGTCGTCCTACCCCGGTAGAGTGATCATAACAAAGACTAATAATACGGGAGCCTATACGCTCAGGTGAGTTGCATCATGTCCCTTGAAGAAGTGCGAGATGAGGTAAAAAAAGTCGACCTCGAGATTTTACGCCTGCTGGCGAAGCGCATGCAGCTCGCCAGCCGCATCGTGGAGATCAAAAAGAAGGAAGGCATGGCCATTAACGACGACAGGCAGAACGAGCTCGTCGTCAAGCGTGCCATGGAGAGGGCCGTCGAGCTGGGCCTGGATACCGGGGCCGTCAAGGAGCTTTTCAAGATCATCATCGACATGAGCATCAGCCGGCAGCATGAGCTTTCGGGCGAGGGGCGGCTGCCCTAATATTTTTTATAGCGGCTTCATAAATTATCTTATCAGTGCCAGTGAAACGACACTCCGAGACGGCATAGCTGACAGGATCAGGCTATTTTACCTCGAGCCCCAGTCCCCAGATCGTTTTCAAGATCTTCTGTAATACCTCTTCGCTCCGTCCCGCCGGCACACTTATGGTAAAGCGGCAGACGACGAAGTCCGGCCCCGGGGCGTCCGAGGTCTCGAAGCCCGTACACTGAACGCCCTCGATATATGACAGCACCCCCTTGAGTACCGAAGGGTCGGCACCGATGGGCATCTTTACCAGGATATCCCGGCCCACGAAGGGTCCGGCGCCGGGCGTGCCGCTGGCGGCCGAAACGTCCTCGTACTTTAAAGTCATTGGGCCGTCGGGCGTCTCCAGCGTGAAGTCGTCGGGGCCGGCCCTTTTCACGATGCCGTTGACCGCCCTGCCGCCGTATTCGAAGGCGCGCTCCTGGCCCACGGCGTCCAGGACCCGCCGCCGCATCTCCATATCGCAGCGGATGATGCGCTCGGAGCGCTTCCGTGCGCCCGCGGTATCGCCATAGTAGCGGGCGGCGGACTCGAAGTCACGGATGAATTTTTCAATGTCGCCCGCGTCCAGCTCCGACGCCAGCTCCCTGCAGGCATCAACGTAGGCGCGCCGGATCTCGCCCGCTGGTTCCGACGACTGGATGAGCGCGTACAGCCCGGGGCTCTGGGACAGGACACGGCCGAGAAGCTCCTTTGTGATGCCGTAGACCGGCGTCCGGAAGGCCGATGTTTCCTTCAGGTCAACGTTCGCCTTTTCGAGGGTGCGCCCCATGGACACGTACATGAAATGCGTCAAACCCTGGACGACCGCCATGGCCTTGTCGTGCCGCTCTGCCGTCGTCTCTAGCATCCCATAGCCGGCGTCCGTGAAGATATCTTTAATAATGGACAGCCAGCGCTCGCTCCTTTCCGTGGGAACGAGCACGACGCTCATCCCCCGGCTTTCAGAGCCCGGGCCGAAAAGTGGATGAGCGCCGATCACCTCGACGCCGGGCGGCGCGTGCCTGAGCATCGCATCGATGGGCTTCACTTTCAGGGAAGAGAGGTCCATGAGCAGCGAGCCGGGCTTCATGTTAGGCGCCGCCTCCGAAGCGGCGGGGTCGATTGCATCGATCGGCACAGACAGGACTACGATGTCAAAGGCTCCTGAGTGCTCCGGCCGGGACAGGCCGACGCCCAGCGAGCGCGCCATGTCCGTGGCGTCGCCCCGGGAGCTGATCGACACTTCCAGCCCGGCATTCTTGAATAGCGTAGCGCACCAGCGGCCCATGCCCCCGGCGCCGCCGACGATAAGAACCTTAAACGGCATTCCGGGCACTCCTCTCCATGATGCCGAGCGGCGGCTTCACGCCCGTCCAGATCTCGAATGACAGGGCCCCCTGCCTCGCCAGCATGGTGATGCCGTCGACGGTCTTCGCCCCGGCCGCCTTCGCTTCCCCGAGGAGCTTCGTCTCGACCGGCTTATACACGAGGTCGAAGACCACATGTTCCGGCCTTAGCATGCCGGCCGTGACCAGCGTCTCGTCCTCTCCCATGCCGACGGTGGTCGTGTTGACGATGACGTCGGCGATGGCGACCTTTTCTCCGAGCCGTTCCATGCCCGTGCCGAAGACATCGCCGTACTCCCTCAGGTATGCCGCCAGGTCGGCCGCCTTCGGGGCGGTGCGATTGGCGATCGTAACCGTTGCGCCGTTCTTCAGAAGCCCGTAGGCGACGGCCCTCGCCGCCCCTCCGGCCCCCAGGACGAGCACGTTCTTGTTCCTCACTTCGACGCCGCTGTCCCTCAGCGACTGGATGGCGCCGGGCGCGTCTGTGTTGTACGCTTTATTTGTCTTGAGATCGATGGTGTTGGCCGCCCCGATGTTGCGGGCGTCCTGGTCAGCCTCGATGAACCGGATGACGGCCTCCTTGTGGGGAATGGTGACGTTGAGGCCCCCGAAGCCGAGCGAGCGGGCCCCGCTGACGGCCTCGTGGAGGTTGCGGCCCTTTACGTGGAAAGGGGCGTAAAAACAGTCCATGCCGAGGGCCTGGAAGGCCGCGTTGTGCATGGCGGGCGAGAGCGAATGCGCGATCGGGTCGCCGATGACGCCGTACATCGTGATCATACGTAAAAAAATCGCGTTGAATAATGATAAAACTTTGTTACGGAGTAATGTTTTTTACGATCTGGTCGAAGACGGCTTCGGGGGCCACATTACCGTCAACGACCTTCCAGTTCCCCAAAATAAGCAGCGCACGATTCCGATTCTTCTCCAGGTGAGGCAGCGTCTCGAACATCTCCTCGCTATCGCCCCGTGCCTTTATCCGGCGCAGCGCCTCCCCGGGCGAGACGTCCAAAAAGAACATGTTCGGCGACTTAGGGAGAATGAGATTCACGACGGCATAAACGGGCCGGATGAGGGCCTGAGGCAGGTAGGCGCAGGCAAGCGTATAACGGACGAAGATGACGTCCCGGTCGCCATGGGCATAGAGCAGGATAGAGCGCACCACGTCCAGGCCATAGAATAGCGTCGCGACGAGGCGCCAGAGTTGGCCGCTCTTCGTCAGCGAGCGCTTAGATATGCGGCCGAAGGCGTTATCGGGGCTGGGATGTATGCGCAGAACCACCTCTCGGCCGTCCTTAGACAGGTACTCTTTTAGCCTATAGGCCTGTGTATCCTTGCCCGAGCCGTCCAGGCCGTCGATGACGTAGAGCCGCATCATAGCGCCCCGAACAACATAAACATTACGACGGCCGAAAGGGGGATTGCCAGGTTATCAAGGCCCTTGGGCGCCACGCCCTCGACGACCATGACCACGATGCCGATGGCCGCGGACATCCATAAGGCGTTTTGCAGCTGCACGCCGTAGTAGACCATGCCCACGACGAGCGAGACGGCCGTGCCGGCGAACACGGCCAGAGAGCCCTCGACGCTCTTCTTATCGATTATTTTGTACGGATGGCGGCCGAACTTTCGGCCTATGACGGCCCCCAGGCCGTCGCCATAGGCCAGGGGCAGCATGCCGACGGCGACCACCACGGGGGTCTTCGCGAACAGCCCGGCGAGCACCGTGAACATGAGGCAGTAATACACCAGCCCCCACTCGTTCCCCGCGTCCGATGCCGATATGAGAGAGAGCTTCTTTATGATCTTGCGGTACGCCTTGCGGAAAACGCTCTCTCCGCCTGGGCTCACGGTCAGCTTGCTTAAAAAGTAGAGCTGCATGCGCTGCGTGATCAATAAAGAAAAAACCAGGGCGGAGCCGGCGATGAGCACCTCCGCGTACCAGTTATCGAATAGTATGAGGATAAAGACGATGTTCCCCATGGCGATGTGCAGGATCTTCCTGCCCACTGCCCGGTCGCCCTTCCACAGCCTCTCGACGGCTAAAAAGATGATCGCGATGTAAGCGTATACCAGGATGGAGCCCAGCGTGTCCCGCAGGGTAAATCCCAGCATGGCATCACTTCCTCTGGATGGCCAGCACGCCGTCAGGGCAGATCTCCACGCAGATGAAACACTTGATGCACTTCGAGCCGAAGGTCGGCTTTTCGCTCAGCGAAATGTTCTTTGTCGGGCAGGCGTTCATGCAGAGGCCGCATCTTGTGCAGCTCCCGGCGAGGACGATGCGCGAGGGGTCGATGGCGTTCATCTCCCTGCGCGCCTCTTTGAGCGATACGACGTCATTGCCATAAATGCGCCGTGCCAGCGGGTGCGCGACCCGGTTGAGCCTCTGGCTTGTCCAGGCGTCCTCCACATAGGGTATGACCCTGCCGATGAGCGAGCTTTTGATCTTCACGCTGGCGCCCCGGGCGTTGCCCACGGTCTGCGGGTTGATGTCGCCCAGGCCCCTCTCCGAGGCGATGCGCACCATCTCGACGTCGTCCGGGTCAATGCCGATGACGCTTGCGGCCACGGCATCCAGGGCCACGGCGTCCTTACTGGCCAGGACCATGTTTGCCCGGTATGCCGATTTTGCCTCCGACGGCCCGTAGTACGGGCCCGCGGGCCTCACCGACTGGGCGATGCTCGTCGCGTCCATGACGTTGAGGGCGATGCGGGGCTTCAGGAACTCGTAAAAATCGACCAGAGGCTCGTCCAGGCCCAGGACGTGGACCTTCGGCCGGAACGCGGGCTGCACGAGCCCGAAGAGGTTCTTCATGCCTCCGGAAAGGTGAGTGAGAAAGTGATGCTTCAGCACGGGGACGTTGATTATGGCGTCCACCTCGAGGGCCGGCCTCGCGATGGGCACCCGCTTCAGGGTTTTCGCCCCGGGGAGCGAGATATCGATGTGGCTGTCGCTCCAGTCGGCGAGCTCTCCCCCGGCCTTCTCGATGGCGCGGACGCCGGAGGCGTTGAACACCGTTTTCGGGTCCCAGCCGAGTATGGGCAGGTCGCCCACGAGCGGCCTCGCGCCCTGCTCCGCGACCATCTTTACCAGGGCGGTGATGACTTCCACGCTCGTGACCAGGCCGCTGCCCGATGGCTTGGCGCAGCTCAGGTTCGGCTTGATGAGGACGGTGCCGCTGACGTCGAGCCCCCCCGCCAGCTGCACGGCGTCGCTGACGGCCTTCGACGGGTCGCCGTTCTTAACTATTGATACGAATGTCACAGGCTTTCCATCCTTTAGATACCATAAAACATATGGATGGTATAAAAGCTTTTTTTATTTTTCGCTTTATTACAAACCGGCCATTAGCTGCGCGAACGTGTCCGCGCCGATCAGGTTGGTCGGTATGATACCCCAGCAGTAGAAGTAGCCGAAGACGACGATCAGCGGAAAGACGACCATGAACTCCTTCCGGCTGATGATGTCGTCGAATGCCACGATGAGGGCGAAGGGCGCCGCCGGCAGTAAATACCGGCTCACGTCGGGGTGCTCGACGAATGCCATAAACAGGACGTAGACCAGCGAAAAAGAGGCCAGCTCGGGGCGCTTCCAGAGACGAAGGGCCCCCAGGATATAGATGATGTAGAAGCCCATGAAGAGCTCGGCATTATTCGTGTTGCCCTTCGAGGCCGGGTCGAAGAAGTTCATGAACGGCACCGGCTTCATGAAACTGCCATTCCACCTAAAATAGGCGAGAAAGTCGCCGTACGTGAGCTGGTAGACGAGGAAGTTGGCCGCGAGGAATGCCGGGATGATGGCCAGATAAGGTATATACCGGTATTTTTTCTCGTGGACGAGCAGCAACAGATATGAGACCAGCATGAGGACGCCGAAGATCTTGGTGACGGAGGCCAGGCCGGCCAGCGCGAAGGCCAGGATATAACGGTCCTTTTTATAGCAGTAGATGGACGCGATGATCAACAGAATGAACATCGGCTCCGAGGCGCCGACGCTGTGGTAGAGCAGCCAGCGGCTCGGGAAGAAGATAAAGACGACCGATGCCCAGAAAGGGTTGACAGAATACTTGAACTCTTTTAGTAATTGGTAAAATAGTACCGTGGCCAGCGTCGACGCGGCGATGACCACGAGGATCATGGCGTGGTCGTAGCCGACGAAGGAGAGCGCCCTGATCGCGAGCGGGTAAAGCGCCAGGTGGCACGCAAAGTAGTAGGCGGGCAGATTAAAGGGGTTCGTTGCCGGTATGACGTACAGCGTCTTCGCCACGTACATATACAGGGGCCCGTCCAGGTACCGGTAGATGTCGTCCATGCTGCCGATGAACGGCAGATATACGGCCATGGTGGCCAGGATGTTGAGCGCGGCGAGCGCGACCGGCCGATAGTCGAACCGTTCCCGGAGGGTTAAGCCCGGCCTTTCCAGCACCTGCTCCTGCATAAATAGCCCTTTTATATGGCAAATAGAGCTAATACTATAAATGCTGAATGCTCGATTGAAAAGGAACGGTTAAAATAAAGTCGAGAAATGGAGAAAAACGTTTTTATGCGGCGGATTCGACACGCCAGGTGGTGCTCTTGGAATAGCTCCACTTCTCAATGAGGAGGTCCTTACACTCGTCCGAAAGGATCTTCATGTTCGTCCCGACCTCTTTCGGGCTCATGCCAAGGTCCCTCGCGATGTACTTGGACTTGAAGAACTGCTTGCCTTCCTTCAGGCCGTTCTTCAGGTACTCGATGATGACTTCCTGGCTGTGGTTGTATTTATCCTTTAACTGTAGCTTCTTTAACATGGTCTTAATTCCTTCCCCTCTTGAAAGATACTATATAACCAGCAAGTATATATAACCTTCGATTCTAGCAAAATTTTTTTGATTTTTCGACCTGCAGTGGTAATGATATTGTCTTTTATATATAAATCTGTCCCGAAAGAAGGCGGCGCGGGATACCGCTGTATTCATAAAAGTATACAAAAGCTTTTTTAGGCATCAACGTCTTATGTTGGTCTTGATTTTAATGACGAAGGCCGACGAATCGAAAAAACAAAAGGCCCCCGCAAAGACAGAGGATAAAAAGAGCTCCTCAGAAGAGCCCGAAAGCAACCTGGGGCCCTTCGCAAATCTCAAGTGGCCTAAGCTCCCGACCAAACAGGCCATCGGCATACCGCTGGCCATACTGGCCATCGCGTTGCTGATCACGGGATTCACTTTTGTCACCACGGGGTCGCCCCTGCACCTGGGGCTTGACTTCAAGGGCGGCACTATGATCACTTTTAAGACGGATAAGACGGACGCCGCGCTCCAGAGCGAGTTCTCCGCCTACCCGCTTCAGGTGATCACCCGGGACCCGAACCTTGGCACGGCGCAGCTCATGTTCAGCGACATGGACACGGCGACGCTGAACTCTCTGACCGAGTACCTGGCGAAAGCCTACCCGAACGCCACGCAGGCGACCACCGGCAGTACCTTCAGCGCCTCAAACCAGAGCGACGCCGTTCTGGGCATCGTGGTCGCGTTCATACTCATGGCGATCGTCATATTCATAATCTTCCGGGACTTCGTCCCGTCAGTCGCCGTCATCACGTCCGCCTTCTCCGATATCATGATCGCCGTCGCGCTCATGAACGTGTTCCACATCGAGCTCACCTTCGGCACGTTCGCCGCGCTGCTGATGCTGATCGGCTATTCGGTCGATACGGACATTCTCCTGACGACTAAAGTGCTGGGCGAGAAGAAGTACCTGGAAAAGAAGATCACGTCCTGCCGGGCCACGGGCCTGACCATGACGGGGGCGGCCATCGTCGCCTTCCTGGTGCTTCACATCGTCTCGAGCTACGGGTATCTCTTCGGGCTCTCGACCATACCGGTGCTCGCAAGCATCTCGACCGTCATGATCTTCGGCCTCATCGCGGACATCATGAACACATGGTTCCTGAACTCGGGGCTGCTCCAGTGGTACATGGAGTCTCCACAGGGGAGGGCAAAATATGCCTGAGAAGACGCAGGGCATGTGGATGAAGCTGCTCACGGACTACCGCGTGATCATCCTGGTCATCGCCATCTTATTGTCGATCATCTTCCTGGCGCCGAGCTATACCGGCGGCCAGTTCAACACGAACCTGAAGTTCGGGCTGGACTTCGAGGGCGGCTCGTACCTCAAGCTCAAGCTGATAAATAATAGCACGCCGAACGCGCCCATATCCGATGCTCTGCTCGATGATACCAAGTCCATCATGGAGATGAGGATCAACGAGTACGGCCTCAAGAATACGCCCGTCAACACGGTCCGGGACAGCCAGAACAACGCCTACGTGCTAATTAATTTCGCGGGCGTGCCCTACGAGGATGCCATGAACATCGTGGGCAAGCAGGGCGTTTTCGAGATCCGCATCCAGACCCGGGGAAACGAGTCCGTCAAGGTGCTCGACGGCAGTGACGTGCAGGCGGTCTCGGGAGCCACACTCCAGTCGGACGTCTCCGGATCCGCCTGGGGCGTGCCGTTTACTCTGACGAAGGCCGGCGCGGAGAAGTTCCAGCAGGCCTGCATCCAGTACGGGGCGACCACCGACCCGGAGAGCCACTACGTCCAGATGGTCATGGACGGCAACGTATTCTACTCGCGGCCGCTCTCCGCGGAACTGGCAAATAGCCTGAAGACCAAGGCGGTGGATACGATGGTCGCCATGACGGGCTCCGGCACGGACGGCGAGGCCCTCGCCAGGGACGTCAGCGTCCACATGAAGCACTCGCTGCCGGTCAGCGTCGAGGTGGTCAGCTCCGGCCAGGTGCCCGCCGAGCAGGGCGCCACGTTCAAGACCATGGTCATCATCGGCATGATCCTGGCGCAGTGCGCCATCGGCGTCGTCATGTACATCCGCTACCGGGAGCCGAGGATCATCCTCCCCATGTTCCTGACATCCTTGTTCGAGGTGATCATCCTCCTTGGCGTCGCGACCTTCATCGGCTGGGAGATCGACCTGCCTTCGGTGGCCGGCATCATCGCCGTCATAGGCACGGGCGTCGACCAGCTTATCATCATCACCGACGAGGTCATGGCCATGGGCAAGACGCCGACCACGAAGAAGGTCCTGCAGAAGCTGTCGTCCGCCTTCCGGATCATCGTGTCCTCGGCGGCAACGGTCGTCGTCGCCATGATTCCGCTGTATTTCCTGGGCTTCGGCTCGCTCAAGGGCTTCGCCATCACGACCATCCTGGGCGTGTTCATCGGCATCCTCATAACGAGGCCCGCATACGGCCGGATCATCGGCGACATCCTGAGTAAGTAAAGGGTAGGGGGCCGGCCCCCTACTGCATCTTTTTTTAAGTCCGCTTCCTGGCTATATCGCTAAGAGACGGGCAGAAGCTGTCTTCTTTTAACAGCCGGCCATCGGTGTAATTCCCGATATAATAGGGGAACTTTTCGCATACCAGGGGCTTCGTGTCCTGTATGCCGCACGTCGCCATGCCGCCATCCTCACGGAGGAGCGCGCAGGCGCCTCCAGCGCGTTTTACGTATACGGCACACTCAAGTAGCTTTGTCACATATAAAATTTCAAAAACATGCTCGTCTTCGAGGCCGGCCTCCGCAAGGAGCGCCCGCGCCTCTTCTTTTGCAGCTCTGATACTATCTTTCCGAATGGCCAGGAGCGGCGTCCTCCGGCGGTCAATGACGAGGCCCTCCAGAATATCCAGCCTCTTTTGTGCGACCCACCGCTTCACGTCCGCGTGGCATACGGTGACGTACCGGACAGACGAGCAGCACTGCCCGCAGCGCCTGCACTCGAACATGGGCAGCTCCACGGCCTCCGCGTCGCTCAGGAGGCGGGCGCTGTCCGGAAA
This sequence comes from Methanocella sp., assembly GCF_035506375.1. Taxonomy (NCBI): domain Archaea; kingdom Methanobacteriati; phylum Methanobacteriota; class Methanomicrobia; order Methanocellales; family Methanocellaceae; genus Methanocella; species Methanocella sp. Next base: position 50,180 of record NZ_DATJPM010000080.1, on the reverse strand, counting down.
AAGCTCGCAGATACGGGAAAGCTGGTCCAGGTCCTCGCGGCCCGCATGGCCGTAGACCTGAGGGTTCGCCCGGAAAAATTGCGCCAGTTCTTCCGAAGCCATATTGCGTTCGGAAATGGTTTAAGGCGGGTTGCTTATTAGCTTTTTGCCTCTAAGGGTGACTATTGTACACGATTCCAGGACCCGGTACTAATAGGCGGCGGGCATTCTATCTATAAGCGGGCAACGCCCGGTCATTTTAACCCGAACCTCACCTTACGATGATGACGGAGCAGCAGGCATCCTGCGCCACCCTGGCCGAAACGCTGCCCAGCGGCCGCTTACTGCCTTCGCACTTCCCGGACGCGCCCATGATGACCGCGTCCGCCCCTATCTTGTCGGCCGTCCTGACGATCGTCTCCGCAGGCTCCCCCTGCTCCAGCATCGTCGTGACGCCGACCCCCTTCGTGAGCACTTTCAGCTTGACGCCCTGGACCGCCTCTTTGCCTTCCCCATAGGCAGCCTTCTGGTCACTGCCCGGGGAGAGCACGTAAACGACGAAGAGCGAGGCCTTATAGCGCGAGGCGTACTCGATGGCATACTCAACGGCCTTGTCGGTGTGGGGCATGCCGTCTGTGGCGAGAAGAATCTTCATCGTAAAAAAAATAGGGCTTGCATAGCTTTAAAGATGTCGAAGGTAAACCGCGCCTCATGGATACTGGCAATAGAAAGTTTATTTTATATGGCGCTCATCGCGTCATTGTACAAATATGAGCGATATAAGCCACGACGCGCAGGAGCTGGCCGATAGCTATGACCATATCAGCGATAGCCAGTTTAAAAGAGGAGTGCTCCTGGCAAAAATGATGGGCATACGGGCGGGCGATGCAGTGCTGGACGTCGGATGCGGCACGGGGCGCCTGTCGATGTACTTATCCACGGTCCTGGGGCCACACGGCCGCGTGGTCGGCATCGACCCGTCGCCCTATCGTATCGGCGTGGCCGGTGATAAGCTGAAAGGCCTGAACGACGCGAACGTGCAGTTCGCCATCGGTAGCGGCGAGAGGCCGGGCAGCTTTTCTGCAGGGACGTTCGACCACGTATGTTACTGTTCCGTTTTCCACTGGATCGACGACAAGCCGACAGCGCTTGCCTCGTCGTATAGGCTGCTCAAGCCTGGCGGAAAAGTGGGCATCACGACGGGCGACCGTGAAAACCCGTCGGGAGTCAAGCGCATAACGAACCGGCTTTTTACCCAGACGCCTTATGCGGGGCGGGTGAAGACGGCCGAAGACGCCAGTAAGCCCGTCACGGAAAATGAGCTTGATACGCTACTGAAGGACGCGGGCTTTGAGGATATCGAAATTGTTAAAAGAACAAGTAAACGATATTATTCTTCGCCGGAAGAGGTATTCAGGTTCAACGAAGCCAGCTCGTTTGGAAATTTCCTGAGGCACGTCCCGGAGAGCCTTCGGCCGCAGGCACGGGCCGATATCGCGGATGAGCTTGAAAAATGCAGGACATCCGACGGCATTGAGATAGTGACAAAAACTCTGTACGCGATAGCACGAAAACCGGCTTAAATGTGGCCACTTATACTTCGGATGGGGAAGTATCCCGGGAGGCCTTTGAATGGAGGAAACGATATGGCAGAGTCGCATACACCATGGCTTTAGCGTGCAGGTTCGACGGGTGCGGGTTGCTGCATAAGGAAGACAGGCTAAGATAATTTTAACTAAACGCGGTCTCCCCACAACTTTCCGGCTATTTTTTAAATTATTGTTACCGGGCGTTATGGCATGTGAAGGATAGTCGTATCATATTAAATTAATAATTGCTGTGTTGAATATGCCCTTTTAAGTCTCGGAGTGTACGGAGGCACTATTTTTCACCACAAAGGCACGAAGAGCACGGAGGCCCACAAAGACTTTTTTATAATTAAGAGACAAAGGGCACAGAGCCGCTTTTTGAACTTATAAGATACAAAGGATAAGAAGGCACAGGGGCAAAAAGTGCTCTTGTTCATTCCACTGTGTCTTTGTATCCTTCGTGCCCTGATCGCCGATGAACCGGCTTTGTGTACTTTGTAACTTAATCTAAAAAGAAAACTCCGTGGGCCTCCGTGCCATCGTGCCTCTGTGGTGAAAAATAGTGCCCTCAATGCTCTTCAAAAACTTAAAATACGGGAGTAATTCAACACAGCAATTAATAATTAAAAAATTTATAGAAATAAATTAATATATTATTATACATACTACCTTTTAATTATTTACTTTGTAATCGCTTAGTACGTTATTGGCTTTATAATGTTAAACGAGAGCAGAAGGATGGTAATATTACTAAAAAGACCATTAGGATGATAGAGAGGCAGAGGAAAGCTTATAAAAAAATAACCAAAAGAATGCCGGCGGGGGACAGGATAATCACTCACCCGTATCAGTTCCGGCCCATGTGGATGCATAACGCATATACGTTCATGCTCCATAAGGCCCCACGGTTAATGGAGGCTACATACATTAAATGGCGCCGGAATTGGGATGTAAAAGTATTAAAGCCGATGTATGCCGGACTGGCAGAGCATCTTCACAAGCGGACCTTCCCTCTATTCTCAGCGATAGAGATCGAGACAACGAACTGGTGCAACAACACGTGTGAGTTCTGCCCGGTTAATGTGTACAACAACGACCAGCCAAAAATTATGATGCCTGCCGATCGTTTCCATAATTTAATAGACCAGCTCGGCGCTATGAACTACACCGGTGAAATATACCTATACTCCAATAATGAGCCTCTACTTGATAAACGCATTATCGAGTTCGCACGATATGCCAGGGAGAAGGTGCCGGACGCCACACTCATCATGTGGACGAACGGTAAAGTTATCACCATCGAGAAGTTCGTCGAACTGATGAGATACCTCGATTATATGAAATTAGATAATTACAGCGACGATCTTGATTTCATAGAGCCCATATTAGCGGTTTATGAGTATGCCAAAGAAAAGCCCGAGTATCAGAACGGCCGGTTAAATATACAATTCCGGCTTTTAACCGAACGACTTACTACTCGAGCAGGGGAAGCGAAGAACCGGTCAAATATACCTCCTATTGGCATCCCGTGTTTCAATCCATTCGTTCAAATGGTTGTTAAATCTGACGGTAGAGCCACGTTATGTAGCAATGATTCAAAGGGAATGGTCACGATGGGTGACACCACGAAGCAAAGCCTCGTGGACATATGGAGGGGACCGAAGTACATGGAACTCCGGAGAAAGATACTAGCAGGCCGCAGAGGATTAGAACTGTGCGAGAAATGCGACTTTATGTGACTGACTGCGCCGAGCCCTGCCCTGAGATAAATGAAGGCAGACGGATCAAATCCACTATGGCTATATTATCATTTATCTGAAAATAACCACGTGCCCTCCAATCCGAAAAATCGGCTTACGTAGAGGAGATTTTAAAAGAGATAAAACGTACGTGGCGGGCCCGATGGGATTTGAACCCATGGCATGCGGATTAAGAGTCCGCCGCTCTGCCTGACTGAGCCACGGGCCCAAGACACAAAAGCGGCGCCTTTATATGCATCTTTCCGATGCGGCGCAGCGAACCTTTTATAGTCATATCTTGCATATATATGTTGTGGTTAAAAACGAAAAATAAGCCGCCCGCACAAAGTTTATCAACGTTCATCATACCTATCGCACCTTTTAAGGAAAAAACAAAAACGAGAACGGAGGGCTTATCGTTCAGGTAAAACAGCTCGGAGAACTCCCGCCTTTACACAAGCAAAAATACACATACCTAATCCTCGGCGGTGGCAGCATCGGAGTCGCGCTCGCACGGGAGTTGACCAAATCCCGAAAGGATTTCATAATAGTCGACGCGGACCCGGCGAGGGTCGAGGCGCTCCGCGAGCAGGACTACGAGGCGATCGAGGGCGACATCGGCTCCTACCGGGTCCTCGAGAAGCTGCCCATCAAGGGCGTCGAGGGCATATTTATCCTCAGCTCCAGCCACGCCGCCAACGTCAAGGCCCTCGAATACGTGAAAAGCCACACTCCCGCCCCGTTCGTCATGGCCCGGGCCGTGGACCTGCTCACTATCGACGAGCTCTACCGGGCCGGCGCCGACATCGTGCTCCACCCGCCCACCATCGTCGCGGACGAGGCGCTAAACGAGCTGCAAAAGATGGAGCTCCACGGGGCCTCCTGGCAGCTCATGAGCTACATAAAATCGCTGGATGCCGGCCAGCGCGTCGGCATCGTCGTGCACGACAACCCCGACTCCGACGCTTTCGCCAGCGCGCTCTGCCTCCGGACCATGGCCGAGAGCCTGGGCAGGAGCGCCGACATCCTGTACTATGGCATGATCGGCCACCACGAGACCCGGGCCTTCGTGAATCTCCTGGACATCCCGCTCGTCCACATCGCCAACGGAGTCCTCGATAAATATCCCGTCATCGCTCTCGTGGACTGCAACACGCCCGGGAAGAACAACTCGCTGCCCCCGAACACGCGAGTCAACATCGTCATCGACCACCACCCGCTCCCTGAAGGCGCAGGGCTGAACGCGGACTTCGTCGACATCCGCCCGGAAGTGGGCGCGGCGTCCACCATGATGGCCCGGTACGTGCAGGAGCTGGACTTCGAGCTTTCGAGCCACCTGGCGACGGCTCTGCTCTATGGCATCCGGACGGACACGAACGAGTTCAGGCGGAACACCTCGGCGGCCGACCTCAACGCGGCCGCGTATCTCTACGGGTTCGTGGACAAGGACCTGCTGTCGCAGATCGAGACGCCCTCCATGTCCCCCGAGGCGATGGACGTCCTGGGCGTCGCGATACGGAATAAGAAGATCGAGGGCAGCTATCTTATTTCAAACGTCGGGTTCATCCATGACCGGGACACCCTGCCCCAGGCCGCCGATTATCTTCTAAAGCTGGAGGGCATCTCCACGGTGCTCGTCTTCGGCATATCGGAGGAGCGCATCGTCATCTCGGCCCGGAGCAAGGACATCCGCATCAATATCGGCGACGTCATCCAGAAGGCCTTCGGCGAGATCGGCTCGGCAGGCGGCCACCAGAAGACGGCCGCGGCGCAGATCCCCCTGGGCGTTTTCAGCGGCGTCAAGGACCGCGCTATCTTGATGAAACTGACCGAAGAGGCCGTCACTCGCCGGTTCCTCGGGGCCGTGGGCATGGAAGGCCAGGCCGAGTGAAATAAGCCACTCAAAAAAGTTGCTCTAAGAGTTTTTTAGCCAAGAAGCGACTCTAAGACTTTTAAAAATTATTTGCTGTGTTGAATATGCCCTTTTAAGTCTCAGAGTGTACGGAGGGCACTATTTTTCACCACAAAGGCACTATGGCACGGAGGATCACGAAGACTTTTTTATAATTAAGAGACAAAGGGCACAAAGCCGGTTCATCGGCGATCAGGGCACGAAGGATATGAAGGCACGATGGCAAAAAGTACTCTTGTTTCATTCCACTGTGCCCTTGTATCCTTCGTGCCCTGATCGCCGATGAACCGGCTTTGTGTCCTTTGTACATTAATCTAAAAAGAAAACTTTGTGAGCCTCCGTGCCATCGTGCCTTCGTGGTGAAAATAGTGCCCTCCGTCTCTTATAAAACTTAAAATACGGGAGTAATTCAACGCAGTAAAAATTATTTAAAACGTCTTCGTGTAGCTTCAGGCCAGCTTAAAGTAACTTCGTGGCTGAACGGTCTTCGAGCAGGCTTATCATGCTTAGAGCGGCTTGATCAGGGCTTTTTCTTCGACGGCCGGCTATACTTAGCGTACTCGAGCACGATGAGTAGCAGCATGACCAGCAGGCAGCCGGCGAAGAATAACAGGCCTGCATGCTGGGCGAGAATCGTAACGCTCTGGGCCCCCTGGTCAAGGGCAGAGCTGGCTGGCACGGCCACTGCCGACGGCCCGGCCGTGGGCATGGCGTTCATGAGGTACGGGCCGGTGCCGGCGCTCTTCAGGCTCTCGTCCGCGCTCCGGGAGGTCTGAGTCAGGGGCACCAGGTACTCCACGGCGAGAGATGCGAGGGCGACGACGGGCAGGACGAGAATGTACCGCTTAAGGGCGTCCATGACGGCGCCTGTGCCGGACTTGCCGGGCAGGATGATGATGGCCCGGTTCATGGCCTCGTATAGTTTTACTTCCCGGCCCTTCTCGCTGTATTTAGTGCGGGCTATCTTGACCAGCCCCGCATCCATGAGCTTCTCGATGTTATACTGGGCCGTGGTGAGCGGTATGCTCAGCTTCTCCGCCACGCCGGACGTGGACATGGGGCCTTCCGCGAGCAGCTCCATGATCTCCATGGCCGTATCGTTGGAAACGGTCTGGGTGATGGCCTTGGACTCCTTGCCCAGCGGCACCACCAGGAACTTTTCATTATCCGCCATATGAATGGACTATTGATGTGGCATCATTAATCTCTTTTTCTATAACTACGAAAGAAATTGGAGTTAAAAAAGAAGAGGGAGCCCGTTGGGCTCTCCTTTGCTCTTTCGGTGTTTTTTAGCGCTTCCTGAGGAAAAGTGCCGTGCCGGAGAGGGCCACGAGCGCGAGCACCGCCTCGAATCCCGGAATGCCGAACAGGCCGCCGCCGCTGCCGCTGGGCTTCGCGGCCGGAGTGGGCGTGGGAGTGGCCAGCATGATCTGGGACATGATGGCATTAATATGCGTTTCCTGCTGGTAAGTGGTAAAGTCCACCTTCTCGATGTAATTGTTATTGTTGACATTCGCGGTCACGACCGCCTCGTACAGGCCGTAGGGCAGGTTCTTGACCTCGAACTTTCCGTTCGAGTCCGTTACGGCGCTCGCCTTTATTCCCGGCAGCACCGAGCCGTCGGTCTGGTTGCGCTCGTAGATCGTGACGTTGGCTTTTTGAATGCCGATCGCGTTTGCCAGCAGGTTGCCGCTCTGGACCGTGCCGGTCAGGTCGGTGACCCAGGAATCCATGGCGAGGTCCAGGTATATGGGCTCGGCCTTGGCCGTCTCGGTGGACGTCTCGGGCGGCACGATGTGGACGAGGGCGTAAGCGGTCCCGTCATTCTTCGAGGCCATGACGACGTAGTTGAAGGTCTTTGACGAGTCGTATGGCACGTTCGTGAACGTGAACGACCCCACGCCGGGGCTCGAGTCTTTTGTGGTCACGGTCTTAAGCGGGGTGTTGCCCATGTTCTTGCCGTCCCACGAGTATATCTGCACCTTTGCGCCGCCCATGGGCAGGGCGCCGCTATAGACGTAGCCGTTGATAGTGACCAACGACGAGCTCTGCGCCACGCACACCGGCGTAACGAAGAAGGCTATCGCCACCATAGCCAGTACTATTAATCCGATCCTCTTCACACAGATTCCCTCTACATTTTTCAATGCTATTGATATGTCAATTGTAAAGAAGGGAGCATATATAGCTTTTCTCACAATCGTTCAATTTTATATCCTTAACCTACTTTCTAATATAAACACTTGCCGCTGTTCGATTTACTGAAAAAGAGGCACTTATAAGGTGGTTTGCCTTACAGGTGACAGGTCCGCGAGAGTGCAGGCTTCCCGGCCGTTTTGATTTAAAAATTTGGCGAAGTTAACAGAATTGCCCATCTCGGGGTGGTAAACGATGACGAACTTCGGGTCCACCTGCTCCACGAGTTCCCGTAAACCGTTAAAGTCGGTGTGGTCGCTGATGCAGATGCAGGGGTGGTCATAGTAGTGCTGGCCCGTGAGCACGTACTTCTTCATGCCATAGGGCAGCCGGTCCAGGCTCCATGGGGACGTGATGCACAGGCCCCCGTCGAACTCGCCGAGCCGGCCGATCTCGCCGGCCTCGTCGCCCAGGAGATGCCTCGTCAGCATCAGGGCGCTCCGGTCCATCTCTATGGGGCGCTCGTCGCCCATCTCCCTTATCAAGGATACGGCGCGCTGCGCCTTGCCGAAGGAGTAGGCGCCGAAGCCCACGTGGCGCTCGCCCAGCGCGGCCTCGAAGGCGTCGTAGTCGTCTTTAAATATACAGGACAGGTCGCCCGGGTTGCCGTACGTCGCCTCCATGACGAGAAGGTCGCACTTCGGCAGGTCCTTGTGGTCCTTGATGTCTCCCGTCACGAGAGCCCTGACGCCCACCTCGTTCTCCCAGTAGAAAGCCGTCGAGCCTATTGAGTGGTACGTGTGGTACGTCTTCACCTCGACGCCCTCCACGTCCAGGGCCTCGCCGACGCTGAACCGCATGCCTTCGAAGCGCAGGTCATGCCTCAGCTCCAGGGCCATGGCCGTCTTGTCCGAGGCGATGGACCTCTTCGAGAGCATGGCCGACTTGCCGTAGTGGTCGGTGTGGGCGTGGGTGATTAAAAAGTACTGGTCGTCGCTCCTGGAGAGCCTCGTGGTATCGATGCCGAAGGTAATGTCGTTCCCGCCCGCCTTAAATGACAGCGAGAAGTGCGGCTTGCACTTGCCGCCGGAGGTCCTTCTCCGGATGGCGGTGAAGCCCATATCGCCGAGTCTCCTGGTCACGTCCATCCTGCGAGCGTTATACTCGTGATAGTATTTACTCTTTGTGGGATTTACTGGAAAAAAGTGGCTTAGCTTCGTTGTTTTTATTCACGGCAGCCGGCCGAGGAAGGAGAGCGGGCTTCTATTAAGCTGCTCGTCGACGGCCTGCTTGATGGCGTCCAGGGTGGACTCGCTGCCGACGAGCCTGATGTCGCCATTCACGGTGACGATGGGCACGCGGAGACCGTTCTTCTTTATGCACTCGGCCACGGCGGGATAGTCCTTCATCGCGTCCGAGAAAACGTTGACCAGCGACACCTGGACCCGGTCGCCGTAAGCATCTATCAGCGCCTTCACCGTCCCGTCGTCCTGCCTGTGGGCCTGGCCGCCGCACATCATGAAGTTGGAGCATTCGTTGCAGTTGGCCTCGGGATAGTACCCGAATAGTTTCACGTCCACCTTTCGCGCCATGAGTAATGTTATTTGAACCCGGGCGTGGGTAAAAACTTTTCCATAGCCTGAGAGATCGGACAGCGAAAGCAAGTATATTAACCCATAGCACCTCTGCGATATAATTTTTCATTCATCAGCGGCTTTAAAAAAATAAAATAGAAAATATATTAAAATATTTGAGCAAACTAATATAAATTTGTAGTTATTTTTCGATAAAAAGCCTTAACCTGTGCATTTTTTTCGATTAACGCAATATTTAATATCTATAAGGATTTCGTATTTACTATGGCAAAAATATCTCCCTCTGAGGAGCTTGTGGTAAATATCAGGGAGTTATGCGGCGACGCCATCGCCAACGATTACGTCAACATGATGAACCAGGTCAGCCAGCCCAGGTTCAGCGCTATAAAAAACACCTTCAAGGACTCGACATCAGTCTTTATAATGGCCTGTGCGAACAGCAATATTCTATATAAGGACTTGAGGGAAGCGGGCCTGAAATTAGGCATCGCGAGCGTGGAGACGTTCTCCAGGCGAATATATGAGATGCGCCGGGCTGGGCTCATCTATACGGAGTCAATGCATAACAAGGGCCCTGGTAGGCCAAAGCTCAGGTTAAGGTTTAACCCGAACGCATTCAAGGAAATGTTCAACATGGACCCGGGCACGCTGCTCACGGCCCATCCGGAAGAACACAAAGTTGTAATTTAAGGAAATTTTGCGATGTGCCCCCCATCGTCATCTATTTCCCGCGGACGACGCTTGCTTCCCTGAATTAATCGCCTGTTTTCATTAGCATTTGCCATTTAACAAAAAATATAAGCCATGACAATTATTCTGTGTGCGTTAATCATTTCGAGGAAAGAGCATGGATACATATGATAAGGTCTTTGAGCTCGCCAAGAACCGGGGTTTCATCTGGCCTTCATTCGAGATCTACGGCGGGGCTTCCGGATTCTACGACTACGGCCCCATGGGCGCCACGCTCAAGCGGAAGATCGAGGACGCCTGGCGGCGTCTCTACTGCGTGGGCGAGGGCTTCTACGAGATCGAGGCCCCCACCATCGGCGTCGAGGCGATCTTCGAGGCGTCGGGCCACGTGGGAGGGTTTGCTGACCCCATGACCACCTGCCAGAAGTGCAAGGAATCCTTCCGGGCGGACCACGTCATCAAGGGTGTCATGGAGATCCCTGACGGCCTTAAAAAAGAGCAACTCACCGAGATTATAAAAAATAAAAATAATATTAAATGCCCGGAGTGCGGCGGCCCCCTGGGCGAGGTGTACGATTTTAACCTGATGTTCAACACGTGGATCGGCCCGGGCCAGAAGAAGAAGGGCTACCTGCGGCCCGAGACGGCCCAGGGCATGTTCATCGATTTTCCGAGGCTGCTGCGGTTCTATCGGGAGAAGCTCCCGTTCGGCGTGACGCAGATCGGTAAGTCCTACCGGAACGAAATCTCTCCCAGGCAGGGAGTAATACGCTTACGTGAGTTCACCCAGGCCGAGGCCGAGGTGTTCGTCAACCCCAAGGACAAGAACTCGCACCCGAACTTCGCCGCCGTCAGGGATATGACGCTGAGCCTCTACGACGAGGACTGCCAGCTGAACTGTAAGCCGCCCGTCCCGGTAAAAGTTGGCGACGCTGTGGCGAAGGGCACCATAGCCAACGAGTACCTGGCCTATTACGTGGCCCTCACCAACGTGTTCCTGACCACGGTGGGCGTCGACCCGAAGCGGCTCCGGTTCAGGCAGCACATGAAGACCGAGCGGGCGCATTACGCCATGGACTGCTGGGACGCCGAAGTGCTCCTGGACCGGTTCGGCTGGGTGGAGATCGTGGGCATCGCGGACCGCACGAACTACGACCTCACGGCCCACCAGAAGCGGAGCGAGGTGGACATGACCGTCTTCGTGCCGTTCGAGAAGCCCATGAGGGTGTCCAGGACCGTGGTGACCCCGAACATGGCCGTCCTGGGCCCGAGGTATAAGGGTAAGGCCGGCAAGATCGTGGCCGCTTTAAAGTCCATGCCCCAGTCGGAACTGGAGAAGCCAGAGGTCGTGCTGGACATCGACGGCGAGAAAATTACGATAGAGAGCAGCCTGTTCGACCATAAAACAATACAGGAGGACGTGTCCGGCGAGAGCGTGCTGGCGCACGTCGTGGAGCCCTCGTACGGCATCGACCGGATCCTTTATTCGGCGCTCGAGCACGCCTATGCCGAGGAGATGGTGAAGGGCGAGGAGCGCATCGTTCTGCGGCTGGCGCGCCCGGTGGCGCCCATCGCCGCCGCCGTGCTGCCATTGCTCAGCAAGGAGCCGCTGACGGGCAAGGCCCGTGCCATCGCCCTGGACTTAAAGGAGAAGGGCTTCTTCATCGAGTACGACGAGTCCGGCACCATCGGGAAGCGCTACCGGCGCAACGACGAGGTGGGTACGCCGTTCTCCATAACCGTGGACTTCGACACCATGGAGGACGACACGGTGACCATCCGCGACCGGGACACCATGAGCCAGGTCCGGGTGCCGGCGAAGGATCTTTCGTCCGTTCTCGGCGAGCTCCTCGCGGGCGATAAGCCGCTGACCGACTTCGGCAGGAAGGTCGTCGCCGGATAATGTCCCTTGACCTGGGTCTGCTGGCGAAGGAGGCATCGAGAAAGGCCATCCACATGGCCGGCGTGGTGGTGCCTCTCGCCTACTATTTTTTATTTTCCCGCGAGCTAATACTGCTCATCCTGCTCGCCGCCGTTCTCGTGGCCGCAGTTTTAGAGTATGTTCGATTATCCGGCCACCCGATATTTCCCAGCATACTGCTGAGGGGGCACGAGGAAAACGGAGTTGTCGGCGGGTACTTTTATGCGCTTCTCTCCTCGTTCCTGGCCGTGCTCCTCTTCGATAAGGCCATCGCCGTCGCCGCCATACTGTTCCTGGACCTGGGGGACGCCATCACTGGCCTGGCCGGCGCCATCATGACCATGGTGGACGGGCCGAAGGAGGCCGATAAGCGCAGCGGCGCAGCGGCAAAAAGCTCCCTCGTGGGCGAGCTTCGATACGCGGTCACCCACCCCAAGTCGCCCGCCCTCATGGCCGTCATGCTGGCCGTATGCGGGTGCATCGGCATTGCCCTCTACCCGTCGCTCTCTTTTAAGATGATCGCGGCCGGAGCTTTTGGAGCGATGGTCGCGGACGCGTTCCCATGGCGGCTCCTCAGGTTCACGGTGGACGACAACCTCTCCATCCCGCTCGTATCCGGAGCCCTCATGTGGCTCGCCTCCATGCTGTAATAACAGTCTTTACTGTTTTTTTTAACTCGCCTGCTTCGCTGGACAGTTCGGTTGGTAACACTAAAATACGAATTCTTTTTTATCTAGTGCCATTCGAGCCTTAACTCTAAAAAATTTTCGTGAGGCTCGTGTTACCAACCGAACAAATCAACGAAGCAAAAAGCCAGATAAAGGAGATAAGTAACATAAGCCCAAATTGAATTATTTTCAAGGCGGGCATACAACATATATAACGCCTCGACGATACATAGGCAGCGTACATGCCCGAATTCGTCAGCCACCCACTCCTGAAGCCGGACACCGTGGCGAGCCGCGATTATCAGCTCACGCTGGCGAAAAAAGCCCTCGAAAAGTCGTCCCTCATCGTGCTCCCCACCGGGCTGGGGAAGACCATAATCGCCCTTCTGGTAATGGTCGAGCGCCTCAAGGACGGTAAAAAGATACTGATGCTCTCGCCCACAAAGCCGCTAGTAGAACAGCACGCCGCATTCCTGCGGCGGACGCTTGCCATCCCGCCGGAGAGGATCGCCGTGTTCACGGGAAGCGTCGCCCCGGACGAGAGGGAGATACAGTGGAAGGATTCGTCGGTGGTCGTCTCGACCCCGCAGGTCATCGAGAACGACATATTGATGAAACGGTTCGACCTGAGGGACGTTTCGTTAGTCATTTTCGACGAGGCCCACCGGGCCACGGGCGACTACGCTTACGTTTACATCGCGAAGAAATACCAGGAACAGTCATCGGACCCCCTGGTGCTGGGCATCACCGCGTCCCCGGGCAGTACGCCCGAGAAGATAAACGAGGTCAGGCAGAACCTCTTCATCGAGCAGGTCGAGCTTAAGACAGAGAACGACCCCGACGTTTCGCCCTACATCTACGAGAAGGACGTGGAGTGGATCAAGGTGGACGTGCCCGACAAGGCGGCCGAGATAAAGATCTTGCTCGACTCGCTCATGGACGACCGGCTGGATAAGCTCCGGGCCATGGGCGTCGTGTATAACACTCACCTGAACAAAAAAGAGCTCCTCATGCTCCAGGCGAAGCTCCAGGCGTCGATCAACAAGGGCGGGTCGCCGGAGAGCTATAAGGCCGTCTCCATTTTAGCCGAGATAATGAAGATAGAGCACGCCGTCGACCTCATACAGACGCAGGGCGTCGTGCCCCTCAAGAAGTACTTCGACCGGCTCAGAGAGGAAGCGGGGAGCAAGGGCGGCAGCAAGGCCACGAAGCGGCTCATGCAGGATGCCCGTCTCGCCGGCGCGATGAGGATCGCGGGCACGGCCGACGAGGTCAACCCGAAAACGGAGAAGGTCAAGCAGATCGTGACGGAACAGCTGCGCCAGAACCCGTCGTCCCGAATCATCGTGTTCACGAACTTCCGGGACACTGCCGAGTTCGTATCGAGGGAACTGGCCTCGGTGGAGGGCGTCAGGCCCGTCAGGTTCGTAGGCCAGGCCTCCAGGCTAAACGATAAGGGGCTCACCCAGAAAAAGCAGGTGGAGATACTGGACGCGTTCCGGGCCGGCGAGTTCAACACGCTGATAGCGACCTCCGTGGCCGAGGAGGGGCTGGACATCCCCTCGACGGACCTCGTGATATTCTACGAGCCCGTGCCATCCGAAATACGGAGCATCCAGCGCAGGGGGAGGACGGGCAGGAACGCCGTGGGCCGGGTGGTCGTGCTCATGTCCAGGGGCACCAGGGACGAGGGCACGTATCGCGTCAGCCAGGCGAAGGAAAAGAAGATGTACCGCACCATGAACGACATGAAGGACGGCCAGCGGATGTCCGATATGCTTGAGAATGGCGGGATTCAAAAAATACCGGAGACGACGCCGCCCCTGCCGCCCGCGGGACAGAGCAGCCTTCGGGAGTTCGGGGCCGGGGATAAGCCGCCCGAGGCCGTCGAGATCTACGTGGACATCCGGGAGATGCGCTCAGCCGTCGTAAAGAGCCTCGAGGAAATGAAGGCCTCGCTTAACATAAAAACGCTCGAAGTGGGCGACTACGTGCTCTCCGACCGGGTCTGTGTGGAGCGTAAGACCACGGACGACTTTTTAGACACGCTCTTCGGCGCCGACAGGAGCCTGTTCGAGCAGATAATCGCCATGAAGCACGCCTACATGCGGCCCCTGCTCTTCCTCGAGGGCGACGGCCTCTACACGAAGCGCCGCATCAGCCCCAGCGTCATCCACGGCGTGCTGGCCTCCATCGCGGTCGACTACGGGGTGCCCATCATCTTCACGGCGAACGAGGCCGAAACGGCGGCTTTCCTGTTCTCCATCGCCCGCCGGGAGCAGGTGGAGCGGAAGCGGAGCGTGAACCCCCACGCCCAGAAGGCCTCGCACACCCTCTCCGAGCGGCAGGAGTACCTGGTTTCGGCCATCTCCGAGGTCGGGCCGGTCATCTCTAAAAACCTGCTGCGCCATTTCGGTTCCGTCAAGGGCATCGTGGGCGCCTCGAAGGAGGAGCTCATGGAAGTGGATAAGGTGGGCGAAAAGACGGCCTCCAAGATCCGCGAGATCATAGACTCCGAGTACCGCCCCAGGGATTAGCGGGATAGACCTTTGACAGGACGTGCTGCCGGAAGTAGCCGTTCACCTTGAAGCCCTTGCGCTCATAGAGCCGTATGGCGTCGTAGTTATTGGAGGTCACGGCCAGCACGATCTCGCCATGGCCTTCACGGTAGGCGTCGCCGATGAGGCGGTCGAGCAGCGCACCGCCGATGCCCTTTTTCCTGTAGCCGCCGTCCACGCCTAAATCCAGGATAAGGATGCTGCCGTCGGAGAGCATCGTGGAGACGATGAAGCCGACGAGCCGGCCGCCGGACGATGCCACGAACGACAGCCGCCGGAGGAACCGGCCATGGCGATCCGCCACGACACTGTCCATGAGCGCCCGGACACCCTCAGGGCGGCTGAACATGGGGTACACGGGCAGGTCTGCCGGAGCCTGGTTCTCGCACATGATGCGGCACACTTCGCCCAGGTAGGCGTCCTTCCAGGGCATTATGTCGAAGCCGCCATACGACGGCTTGGCCGGGACAGGGCTCATGCTCATGCCCATGCGCTCGGTCACGATGAACCCCAGGTCCCTTGCGGCAGGAATGAAGCCCCGGGGATCGGGCCAGTTAAAGTTACTCCGGATGGTGTGCATGCCCTCGCTAAAGAGGCCGTCGACCGCGCCCTTCAGGAAAAACGCCTCGCAGCTGCCGCCGATGACGTGGCCGAAGACCAGCTCGGCGTCCCCGTCGAGCGCCCGGTAGCAGATGACGCCGGATACGTGGCCGTCCCGCATGAGCGTGTAGACGCCCAGCTCTCCCTGCCTTGCCCTGTCCATCAGGTTATTGATGTATCGGCGCTCCGACAGGTCGGTAACTGGGACGGTCCTGGCGGCGTCCGAGAAGACGTGCCCGATGCCCTCCGTCGTGCCCCGGCCCACTCTTGCGTTGAGCATGTGAAATGTCATATTGGATTAGCAGGTATTAGTCAGTTGCGCAATCATTAAATAGCGCACTGTCTTATGGAACGGCAATTGTAAATTTGTGCGGATGATAAGATGAAGGTCTGCCTGGTCAACGCGCTGTTCCACCCGTTCTCGGGCGGCGTGGAGAAGCACATGCTCGAGCTGTCGCAGGAGCTGGTGAGGCAGGGCGTGGACGTGACAGTCGTCACGGCCAGAATAGACGGCACGCCGGCCTACGAGGAGCTTAACGGCGTGAAAGTGCACCGCGTGCCCTGCCTGAGCGTGAAAGTGCCGGGCTTCTATCCGCCCCCCCTCGTCCTGTCTGTGCTCTTTCCGCATTACCTGAAAAGGCTGGACGATGAGAACGACTTCGACATAATTCATTTACAGAACCGGTTCTTCGTGGACTTCGATACGGCCGCGCTCTACGCGAAGCTCCGCGGCAAGCCGTTCATTATGACCATCCACAACGCCCGGCCTTTAGGGATTTCGCTGCCCATCACCGTCTTCGGCTCGGCTTACGACTGGGCTATCGGCCGCTGGCCCTTCGCCATGGCCGACCGGATCATCGCCGTCTCCGAGTGGGTCAGGCACGACATCGCCAAATACCACATCGACGAGAGTAAGATCGTGCCTGTGCACAACGGCATCAACGTGAGCGCCTTCAAGCCCACGGCCGCCACGAACGTGCGCCGGCAGTACGGCATCGACGGCCCCATGCTCCTTTTCGTGGGGCGGATGATCACGCAGAAGGGCGTGCCCTACCTCATCGACGCCATGCCCCTCGTGCTTAAAGAACACCGGGACGCGAAGCTGCTCCTCGTGGGCCGGGGCAGTGCCCTGGAAGGCCTGAAAAATAAAGTAAAAGCCATGGGCCTGGAGAAGAGCGTCATATTTTCCGGCTATATGTCCGAGGACATGCTTAAAGAGGCGTATGGGACCTGCGACATGTTCGTGCTGCCCTCGGTGTGGGAGGTACTGCCGATCGCCATTCTGGAGGCCATGTCCTCCTCGAGGCCTGTCGTGTGCACCGACGCGGGCGGCAACGCCGAATTAGTGAAAGACGGCTATAACGGCTACGTGGTGCCCATGCGGAGCCCGGAGGCGCTCGCCAAAAAGATCAACGCCCTGCTGGACGACCCGGAAAAGATGAAGGCCATGGGCCGGGCAGGCCGCAGGCGCGCTGAGGACGAGTTCGACTGGAAGCTCATCGCCCAAAAGACCAAACATGTCTACGAGGACGTGCTCATGGAAAAAAAGAAGGGCAAGGGAAATAATGACCGGTATTATCCTCACATCAACGTTACATAAAAAATGGGCCGCCCAAACCCCTAAGTATTTATTTTTACAGCCAGTATAATTCGAGGGGCGGTCACGCTGGTATCGTTCACTGACATCGCGGCCCTGCTGGCACGGTTTAAAAAAGGCATCCTCTACCTGGCGCTATATGTGCTGGTCATATCGGTGATAGCTTTCCCCTTCACCGGCGCGATCATCGGGCGCATGAGGGATGACCTGATTAAAAATATTACCTCCGGCAGCTTCCATCTCATCCAGACGCAGCCCCTGGAGCTCATGATGCTCGAGCTCAAGCTGTCGCTCATCATCGGCATTCTGGCAGCGCTGCCGATCGTTTTCTATTACGGCTATCGATATTTAAGCCGGCTAAAGCTCGGAGAGCGCTTTAAGGTCAGCAAAGCCACGCTCGTGCTCGTGGCCGTCCTCGCGGTCGCGCTCTTTCTCGTGGGATGCGCCTACTCGTACTTCCTGATGTTGCCGCTGGTGTTCCAGTATCTCATCAACAGCGCGGGCGACGCGGGCGTGGCCAGCAACTGGCGGGTCTCCGACTTCGTGAACTTCGCCATGCTCACAACGCTCGTGTTCGGCCTGGTCTTCGAGCTCCCCCTGGTAATGAACGCTCTGGCCAGGTCGGGCATCGTCAGTGTGGACATCTTTAAAAAATACCGGCGCCACATGTGGGTGATCATACTCATCGTCGCGGCCCTGGTCACGAGCCCTGACGTTATCACCCAGATCATGGTCGGCGTGCCGCTCATCATCTTCTATGAGATCAGCCTGTTCTCCATGCGGTTCACCGTGCCGAAGGCGAATGCCGTTAAGCCCCTTGAAAATTCATAAGCCGGCCCGAAGACTGTCTCGGCCACGAAGTTACTCGAAGCCGGCTCAAAGCTGCTCTAAGACTTTTTTTTAATTTTTGCTATATAAGCCCGCGAAGCCTGCTAAGTCCGCAAAGACTGTTTCGAGCGTGCAGGCCACGAAGCTACATTAAAAGATGATTTAATATTAAATGAATGAGCTTAGTCACAATTGCTGTGCTGGATATGCCCTTTTAAGTCTCGGAGTGTACGGAGGCACAATTTTCACCACAAAGGCACGAAGAGCACGGAGGCCCACAAAGACTTTTTTATAATTAAGAGACCAAGGGCACAGAGCCGCTTTTTGAACTTCTAAGATACAAAGGATACGAAGGCACGATGGCAAAAAGTGCTCGCATGTTCATTCCACTATGCCCTTGCATCCTTCATGCCCTGATGTCAATGAACCGCTTTGTGATCTTTGTAACTTGCTCGAATTCGCATCAGCGAAACATTTAAAAATAAACTTTGTGGGCCTCCGTGCCATCGTGCCTCTGTGGTGAAAAATAGTGCCCTCCGTGCTCTTAAAAAGCTTAAAATACGGGAGCAATTCAACACAGCAGTCATAATTAATTTCTTTAATAGGGCCTTCGCGGACTTAGCAGGCTTCGCGGGCTTAAGCCGGAGAAGCGCAGGACATATAAGACTTATTCAACACGGTAAAATATCTTAAAAGTCTTAGAGCAGCTTTTAGCCGGCTTAGTGTAACTTCGTGGCTGAAACATTCCACGTGCAACTTTATACTTTCTGGGGGTCTGATTAAAAAAACGAGGACAGGTCGGACTGCTTCTGGATGGCCGGCGGCACGGACTCCACGCCCATGATGGACTCGAAAAGCCTGGCGTTCTTCGCCGCATTGGCGTGGGGATGATTGTTGAAGTAGGCCCTCACTCTTCCCCTGAGCAGCGGCTCGATGCGCTTCTTCCAGGGCAGGAGTTCCTCCGGGCGGTAATTGTAATCGTACCGGTTCATTCGGCCATCTTCGGGGCCTTTCTTATACCAGATGTCGTCGTTGTGGCCGTGGAACCGGATGTACCCGTGGCCGGCAGTGTTCTCGACGACGGGCGGCATGGAGGGGCCGTCCACGGCGCAGGCGGCGACGCCCCTCTCGCGCAGCAGGTCGACGGCATCGCCCGCCAGCGCGCCGTTCTCCAGCCAGGAGCGATGCCGGAACTCGACTGCGTACTCGTAGCTTCCCGTGTCAAGATGCCCCAGCAGCGTCTTTAAGCGGTCTAGGTGCTCGGTCTTTTTACCTTTATCGTGGAGCATGAGGTATGGGGACATCTGGAGCAGGATAGCGCCGAGACAGCTAGCGTCCCGCATGGGAGCCAGTACTTTAGCCTCGAACTCCAGGGCATGGCCGACGTCGAGCAAAAGGCTCTCGTGGGTGACCTGCTTCGGCATCTTCAGGGAGAACTCGAATGCCGCCAGCCGCGATGCCTTCGTGATCCAGCTCTGGACGACGGCGGGCGAGGGGAAGCTATAGTAAGTGCTGTTGATCTCCGTGGTGTGGAAATATTTCGCGTAGAACCCGAGCCACTTATCTTTGCTCAGGTTTTTTGGGTAGAACTCGCCCACCCAATCGTCGTATGACCAGCCGGAAGTGCCTACCAGTATCACAAAGGATAGTCGGCCCCGTGCGTTATAAAGATGCCGTGTTGAAGAGGGCAAGCATGAGCCTGGACACGAAGGACGGGCTGCACGCGGGGGGCTTTTGCCCGGATATTTTCTGGGCCACGTGGTATATCTCCGCCGCCATCAGGCCCGATGGGGCGGCCAGCACCGACGGCACTTTATCCTTGCGCCGCACCTCGGGCTCGTCGGGCAGCATGGCGATGACGGGCGTGCCGAAGTGCGCCTCTACCTGGGAGCGTGAAAAATAGGGGTTCTTCATGTCGTAGCGGTTGAGCACTATGCCCATGACGTTCACGTCCAGGATCCGGGCCATCTCCTGCACCTTGAGGCCGTCCGTCATGCTCCCCTCGTCGGGGTTGAGGACCAGGATGAGGTGGTCCGAGGCCGCCAGCGACAGCGCCAGCTCCCTGTTGTACCCGGCGGGCGTGTCGATGACGATGTAGTCGGCTTCTTGAGAAAAATACTCGATGACATCCCTGAGCAGGGAGCGGTCCATCTTCAAAAAGCCCTCGATGGAAAGGCCGCTGGGCACGACGCGCAGGTGGTCGTTAAAGATCCTGTATGTGGCTTTTTCGGGCTCGGCCTCGCCCGCGAGCACCTCGTGCAGCGTGGCTTTCATGCCGTTCGGGTCCATGCCGAGGTACGTGGACAGGTTGCTCATGCTCGCGTCCGCGTCCATTAAAATAGTATCATTACCCAACTCGGCCAGCGCCACGCCCAGATTAATGGAGAAGGTGGTCTTGCCGGTGCCGCCCTTGCCGGCGCCCACGGCGACCACCACGGCATGCCTGGCGGGCGCCGCTTTTTTCGCAGGCTCTTCCGGGGGCTTCAGGGCCGGCCTTTCCTCCGCCTTCGCAGGCGTTTCCACGTCTCCCGTGAGCTTCGGGGGAAGGGAGGCCGTGGAGGATAGCAGGGCCGCGTCGGCCGGCGTGGGCTTCTTCGGGGCATAGCCTTCAAGGGCGTCTCTTATGAGCGATGTGTATACCAGTTCCTTAAGCTCGCCGGGGGCCAGGTTGGCGACTTTCCACAGGATCTTACCGCCGGAGGCCGTAGCCACGGGGGCGACGCCTCCCGATTTTGCGAAGCACAGTATGCCCGAGATGGCCGCGGGGTACTGGTCCTCCACGACGATGCCGCGAAGCGGCCGCTCGCCGTTCTTCAGGATGAGGGACATCCGGCCGCTTTTCTCGTCCCAGTATTTCGTCAGCTTGGGCGTGTCCTGCATGGTAAAGACTTATTTTCATTTTATTGCATATAAGCCTTTCTCATCTTCTGCGAAGGGTTTTAATATCTGTATGATTATAAGCCAACCTAAAACAAGGAGTCACCATGGTCGATTCAGTCACGCCGATATTAGAGGAATACTCAGCATACACGGACGGCCAGATGAAGGCCGTGCTCAACGGCAGGAAAAACGTGGGCCGCCTGTACGACATGATGAAGTACCACCTGGGATGGCTGGATGAGGGCTTTAACGACTGCCGGGCCCCGCGGGGCAAGAGCCTGCGGTCGACCATATGCCTGCTCGCCTGCGAGGCCATAGCCGGAGACCGGAATAAGGCGCTGCCCGCGGCCGCGGCCGTCGAGCTCCTGCATAATTTCTCCCTGATCCACGACGACATCGAGGACGGGGACGAGAAGCGCCGCCACCGGGACACGCTCTGGAAGCTCTGGGGCGTACCCCAGGCGATCAACACCGGCGACGCGATGGATATCGTGGCGAACCTGTCGCTTTTAGACCTGGACGGCTCTGTGAAGCCGGAAATGATGATCGAGATCATGCGCCTCTTCAACGAGACGGTCATCGAGCTGTGCGAGGGCCAGTACCTGGACATGGACTTCCAGTGCCGGAGCGACGTCTCCGTTGATGAGTACATTACCATGGTCAGCGGCAAGACCGCCGCGCTCATCGAGGCTGCGGCCGCCATTGGGGCCATGGTCGCGACGGAGGACGAGGACGTCATCGGCCGCTTTAAGACCTTCGGCCGCAAGATAGGCATCAGCTTCCAGATCAGGGACGACATCCTGGGCATCTGGGGCGACCCTAAGAGCACGGGCAAGTCGGCGAAGAACGACATCCGAAATAAAAAGAAGTCCCTCCCGGTGTTATACGCCATGGAGAAGTCGAAGCGCCGCGCGGAATTAAAGCGCATCTACGTGAAGGAAAAGCTCAGCGACCTGGACGTGGCCCGAGTGTTCGATATCCTCACGGAGGCCGGGGCTTTAGAATACACGCAGAATGAGGCCCAGCGCTATAAGGACGAGGCGATGGCCCAGTTCGAGGGATTGCGCCTGCACAAGGCCCCCATGGAACGGCTGCAGGCCATCGGGCGGTTCCTGGTCGAGCGCGACTACTGATAAATTATTATCCATTAAGGCTATAAGTATTTTAAAAAACTATTCTGGACAAGTGACCGATTTGGACGCCAGGGAAGTGCTGGAAAAATTGGCTGCCGGCGAGCTGGACATCGATGCGGCGGAGCGTTTGCTGAGGCTGGACTACGTGGAGAAGATCGGGAACCACACGGTCTTCGACATGAGCCGCGAGTGCCGCTCCGGCATACCCGAGGTCATCTACGCCGAGGGCAAGACGCCCGAGAAGGCGGGCGAGATCGTCGAGCGCCTCATCGCGAAAAAGGGCATGCTCGTGCTGTCCCGGGCCTCCGATAAGTACTACGAGGAGATTACGAAGCGCATCGGCACCGATGGCGTCACCTACAAGCCAGAGGCCCGGATGATCGTCATCGACCGGCGGGGCTGTGTCCAGGAGAACATCGGCAGGATCGGGGTGCTCACCGCGGGCACGTCCGACATCCCCGTAGCCGAAGAGGCGGCCACCATCGCGGAGATCATGGGCTGTGAGGCGATCAGGGGCTACGACGTGGGCGTCGCGGGCATTCACCGCCTGCTGGACCCGCTCAAGGAGATGATCAGGCAGGACGTGGCCTGCGTCATCGTCGTGGCGGGCATGGAGGGGGCGCTGCCCTCCGTCGTCGCCGGGATGGTGGGCGTTCCTGTGATCGGCGTGCCCACGAGCGTGGGCTATGGCCTGGGAGCAGGAGGCATCGGCGCCCTGACGACGATGCTGCAGTCCTGCGCCCCGGGGCTGGTGGTGGTCAACATCGATAACGGCTTCAACGCGGGCGCAACGGCTGCGCTGATCGCGAAGCACTCTCATTAATGAAAAACCCGGCGTGAAAAAATTTATCATTTGTACGGGATATACTTTTTTTTATGTTAGAGGAGCTATTCTTCGCCATAGGCCTGGTCAATAGCGTCCTTTTGATCGCGATATTCCTGCTCGCGAAGAAAAAGAGGATGGACGACGTAAGTCGCGTTGGAAAGGTCTATTTGCTCCTGGCCATCCCGGCCCTCTACGGGCTTTATCTGGTGGCGGAGGAGAAGAAATCCTGGCAGTTCGGCGTCTTCCTGGGGATCTTCATTACATACCTGGCCCTGGAAGCCCTGTACGATTTCGTCCTGAAGCTCGATTTCCGCCATAACTGGAAGCAGCTCCTGCCTTACCTGTGCCTCTACTTCGCGATGAACTACGGGTTCGTCGTCATGGTCTGGAAATGGTCCTTGCTCCCGGGCCTGCTGATGCTCGCCCTTTTCGTAGCCCAGATAGCGATCAATATATGGGCGAACCATGCCGATATTTTAAAAAGACGCGATAAAAGGTCGCTCAATGGCCGGCCATAAAGGCGGCTCCCTCGACCCGGATGCGTAAAACCCAACGGATACTTTTATCATATTTCCCGCCCATTCTTATTTTGTGAAGGAGCCATAGCGCATGGCTCCCGATGATTCATGGACGCCGGGGGTGTTCAACGAGTTACTTCTTCCAAAGAAGGGTGGCCTTGAGGGGCCAACAAAAACTTATTGAACCGAGACAATAACCTAAACCCAGAATCTCACACAAATGGCATCCCAAACCACACAAACCATATTCGGCGTGGACATCGTCAAAGGCTCGAGCCGCTCCAGAGAGGCCCCTCGCTATGCGGTGGTCATCCTCAACGGGAGCGTCGAAAAATACTCTTCTGTCAGCCGTTTTAAGCTTCTCAGGCTCATCAAGCAGTACCGCCCCGGCATCCTCGCCGTGGACAGCATCACCGAGCTCGCCGAAAACAAGAAAGAGCTGGTCAGCTTTTTGAGGCGGCTGCCGCCCGAGGTCAGGCTCGTACAGGTGACGGGCAACGAGCACCAGGAGCCCCTGACCAGGCTGGGCCGGGACTACGGCATCACTTTTAACCCCCTCATGCCCGAAGAGGAGGCGTTCGCCGCCGCCTGCCTGGCGTCCATGGGCGTCGGCTATATCGTGTCCGTGTTCGAGGACAGGACAGTCATCAAGGTCAGCCGCGGCCGCTCTCTCGGAAGGGGAGGGTGGAGCCAGAACCGCTACCGGCGCAAGGTGCAGGGCAAGGTCCGGGAAAAGGTCCGGGACATCGAGGCGAAGCTCAAGGACCGGGTCTACGACATGACGATCACCGAGGGCTTCGGCGGCTACGTGAACGGCACCTTCGTCGTGAACGCCCGGCGCTCCGACCTGGGCATCCACAACTCCCGTGAGGAGGACGTGCAGGTCACGGTGACCAGCGTGGAGAAGGAGGCAATCGAGTTCATTCCGCTGGAGAGACGGAAGCGGGACTACATCATCGTGGGCGTGGACCCGGGCACGACAACCGCCGTCGCCATCCTGGACCTGAGCGGGCGGCTCATCGAGGTGTCGAGCTCCCGGGTGTCGTCCATACCCGAGATCATCGAGCACATCAGCGAGATGGGGCGGCCCGTGGTTATCGCGACGGACGTGGTGCCCCCGCCCGGCGCGGTGGAGAAGATAAAGCGGGCTTTCAAGGCTGTCCTGTTCACGCCTAACGAGCGCATATCCGTGGAGGAAAAGGTGAGGCTCGCCAGGCCGCTGGGCTATGGCAACGACCACGAGAGGGACGCCCTGGCGGCAGCCGTCAAGGCGTTCAACACCTATAAAAACAAGTTCGCGCAGATCGACCGGAAGACGCCCTCGCACCTCTCGGATGACGTGAAGGCGATGGCCATCGAGGGCAAGCCCGTCGAGGTGGCGCTGGACATGCTCACGGCGCCGCCGGCGCCGGAGAGGCCGAAGGAGGCCGCGCCCGCCGGGGCGGAGTCGGACGCGAAGCTCGAGGAGCTCCGGGCCCGGCTGAAGCAGAAGGACGAGCAGATCGAGAACCTGCGCTCGTACATTAGCGACCTGAGGCGCGAGATGAAGCACCTCGACCTCCGGGTCGCGTCCCAGGACCGCGCCATCCGGAGCCTCAAGAGCAAGGGCATCGACGACCTGCGCCGGACCAGGGAAATAACGATACGGGACGGCGAGATCGCCCGCCTCAAAAAGGAGACGGCCGACCTGAAGAGGCGGAACTCGGAGCTCCAGTCCTACGTGGACCGCCTCAAGCACATCCGGGCCCTGGAGTTCAGGGGGGATAAGGCCCCCGTCAAGGTCATCGAGAACCTGTCCCGGGAGTCCGTGTTGAGCTGCGACCGGAAATTCGGCATCAAGCCCGGCGACGTGATATTCGTGAGGGACGCCGGCGGAGGCGTGGAGGCGGCGGCCATGCTCGTCGAGAGGAATATCAAAGCCCTGATCAGAGGAACGGCCATGTCTCACCTGGCCGAAGAAAAATTTTTAAAGGCGAAGGTGCCCGTGCTTTCCAGGGAAGACGTGCCGCTGAAGTTCGTCGACGGCTACGCGGTCCTCGACCCGGGCCGGCTCGAGTCGGCGATAGAAAAGTGGAAGGTTTACGCGGCAGACGTTGAGAAGCAGGCCCGGGAGGAAAAGCTGATGGGCATCATCGACGAGTACAAGGCGAAGCGGGCCCGGGAGTACCGCCACGATTCGAAGGCGTTCTAATAGTTGCTGCCCGTCACGCTGTCGTAGTAGGGCTTTGATACGTCCACGCCCGTGACGCCCTGGGTCGAGGCGTTGACGTACGTTTTTATGAGCAAGAATTCCCGGAGGTCGACGTTCCTGAGCGAGTACTTGTGCTCGGTCACGTCCATCCAGTCGCCCGTATCGAGCTGAGAGCAGTCGATAGAGCGGGCCGTGGAGCCGGTGACGCTGCCGTTAGAGACGCCGAGGCTCAGGCAGATGTCGGGGGCCAGGCGGCTCGTGTAATATTCGTAGGCGATGTTCTGGACCAGCAGGGACGTGAGGCCCGTCACAGCGTGCGTGGTCGTGTTGACCGTATAGGAGGCCTCCCAGCCCGGGACCCGGGTCATGTTATCGTCGTAGTACTGGCCCAGGTATACTACGGCTTCACCTGGGGCTGTTCCGCCGGCGGTGGAATCCACTCTCGCCCCGGACGAGTCCTGCAAATCCAGGACGACCGTGTACGCGTCCGTCATGATGGAGTCCGCCTCGACCGTAATTCCTTCGTTCTTGAGCGCCACGTACTCCTGCGGGTTGGCCTCGGTCCAGGCGCTGCGGGCGGCTTCCATGTCCCGGGCGTGCTCCTCAAGGAGGACGCGGGAGAGCTCTTTTTGCTGCTTCTGGTAAACGCCGAGCTGCTGGTTCAGCGAGGCTATATCGAGGTATTCGGCGACCGATACGACGAGCAGCACGAGCAGCGCGACGAGCGCCGCCGCATAAACGTACAGTCTCCTGCGTTCCATGTGGCCTCCGCGGTGCTGTTTATCCTCTAAACTATATAAGCGAAACCGTGATTGCCGACGAGCGAAAACATTATTTAAGCTTGTAAGCCTTATTAAAGTAAAAAAAGTAAAATTATCCCGTAAAACTATCTATCTCAACGATCGCCCATGTGGTGAATTGCATGGACATTTCAATTATTATTCCCACCTATAATGAGGAGAAATATATCGGGACGTGCCTGAAGTCGCTCGAATGCCAGGAGTACCCAGGTAACTACGAGGTCATCGTATCGGACGGCAGTAGTACAGACAATACTGTGGCCATCGCGCAGGAGCACGCCGACCGCGTGATCGTAGACTGCAAGGATACCATTGCCTATGGGAGGCAGGTCGGCACCCATGCGGCCCGGTACTCAGTTCTGGCGTTTACGGACGCGGACACTTACATACCGCCCGACTGGCTGGGCAAACTGGCGTCGTCGCTGGGCGACAGACGGGTAGTGGGCGTCCACGGAAAGCTGCTGCCCCTGGACGGCAACCGGTTCGAGAACGACTTTTGCAATTACGTGCTCCCTCCCTACTCGCAGTTCATGGTCGACATCAACAAGCCTTCCGTTCCCGGCTCGAACTTCGCCGTCAGGAAGAAGGCGTTCAACAAAGTCAAGGGCTTCAATACGAAGCTGGTCACGGCGGAGGACGTGGACCTCTGTAACCGGATAAAAAGGCTCGGCAAGTTCGCCTACAACCCGGACGCCGTAGTCTACGTGTCCACGAGGCGCGTCCGGCAGTGGGGATACCTGAAGATGCTCTCGTTCTACACGTCTAACACGATAGAGTACCACACGAAAGGCACGTCCGGCAGGTTCTTCGAGCCGGTCCGCTAATCGCCCCTGGTTATCTTTTCATAGTCGACATCGGCCCGCACGATCCTGGGCAGCTTACCATACGTCGCCATGCGGTCCCCGATGATCCCGACGGCGCCGTCGACCTCGGGGATATCCTTTAAGAAGTCGAACGCGGTCGCCAGGGACTCCTTATCGACAATGCGGTTCCCCAGGGCCGTGGCCGCGGCGTCCGCCAGCGAGACGTCGTCCGAGACGATCAGGGCGGCGTCGGAATTCCCCAGGCTGATGGAGGGGCCCACCGTGGCGGAGGACGTACAGATGCCCAGTATGCGGTCACGGGGCCCGATCTCCAGCCCCAGGTTTTTTATCGGCGACGGGCCCGCATAGATGCCCACGACGACGCTGTGGTCATTTATCAGGGCGATGTCTCCGCCGTTGTCGATGATGCCATGGGTGCAGCCGGCCTTTACCATGTCCTCCAGGGCGAGCCAGGCGATGGTGCCGGCCACGGCGGCCATTGGGCCGACGCCGGCCCGGGCCGACGCCCTGACCATGCGCCTTACGACCTCCGGGGCATCGGCATGGCACTGGTAGGGCTCGAATGTGACCTTAAAAAAGGGGTCCTCCAGGATATGGCGCTCCAGGTCACCTCGGGAGCGCCCGATGGAAGCCAGGCAGACGGGATGGTACCGCTCGTCGGCCGTGACGGTGACGATGGTCTCCTTTACCCGGTATTTTTTCGCCAGCATGTCAATAGTCGGAGAGCCGGATGACCCTCACCGGGCAGGCGATGACACAGTTACCGCACTGCACGCAGGCCTTCTCGTCCATCCGCACGCGCCAGTCGTACTCGAAGGCGATGGCGCCGACCGGGCAGACGGAGACGCAGGCGCCGCAGTGGATGCAGTTCTCCTCGTCCTTCGTGATGGGCACGTCCAGGCGGACTACATCGACCTTCTTTCTTTTTAGTATATTGACGACCTCGCGGCAGCTGTCGTCCGGCACGTTGAGCACGATCTCGCCCTGCGGTCCCTCGACCCGGGCACGCTCGATGTCCAGCTTCACTCCCGACTCCAGCACCGTCTCCGCGATGATGGGCCTTTTTATTATTTCCGAGTTGAAGCGCAGAAGGAGCTTCATGGCCGCACCCCCCTCGATATGAGCTTGCTCAAGCCTTCGCCCGTCACGATGCCCAGGACCTTTTTATCCTTGTCGATCACGGGCAGGGCGGAGATATTGTGCTTCTCCAGGAGACGGACGGCCACGTCCGCCGGGTCGTCGGGCGCGACGGTGATGACGTTCTTCGTCATGATGGGCGCGAGCCGGTCGCTCTTCGCCAGCGCCAGCGCCTTGGACACGTCCCAGGAGGTCACGATGCCCACCAGCCGGCTGTTCTCGTCGACCACGGGCAGGTGGTTGAACTTGTCCTGGATGATCTTTTTAGCGGCCTCCTGGACGCTGAAGCCCAGATTGATCGTCGCCACTGGCGCCATTACGTCCTTGATGAGGGGCATCTCCAGGGTCTGCTTCATCGGCTTCGCCGAGCCCTGGGCCGGTATGCTCTGTGCCGGCAGCGAGAGGAAGAACTGGCCCTTCCGGATCCAGGCCTTGAGCTCGCTCGCCACCTGGCGGGCCTTGTAGAAGCTGGAGAGGGAGGAAGTCTTGACTTCCTTGCCGTTCAGGTCGATCATGCCGCTCTTGAGCTCCTCGTAGGTGACGTCCCGGAGGGCGGGCTTCACCCGCCGGGGCGTGGAGTAGTCGTAAATGGTCGTCGTGATGTCCGCGTCGCCCACCGCGGCCGCTTTCGCGATATCGTCGTCCAGCACGGGGATCGGTATGCCGAGGCCCACGTACATGGTCGTGCCGTACTTGTAGAACGTGGCCGCCCTGATGTACTCGCGGCTCATCTTCCTGAGGTCGCCGGTCACCATCAGCGTGCCGAAGCCGCTGGACGGGCTGTGCTGGGTGCCCTCGGAAACCACGTAGCCCTGGGCTCCGCCCAGGAATATCCGGGTGCCGATGCCGATGGTGCGGTATGTCGGGTCGTTGGACAGCGGCGAGAGCACGCCGGCCCCGCTATAGGCGACGTTGCCGCAGTTCGGCAGCAGGGTCCCCATGTAAGTGTATATCGTCTTGGATGAGCAGTTCGTGGCGGAGTTATATTTCTGGTAGGCGTTCCTGGGGTTTACCATGGTCGCCTGGTTCATATCGTCTAATGTGATCGATGTGTCGATCCTTTTCCTGGGGTAGCAGTCGGTGCCATAGGCCGTGGCCTTGAGCCAGATCTCCTTACCCTGGAGCAGGTCCTCGATGACGTGCGAGCCGCCATACTCCATGCCTTTCGTGTCGGATAGCTGCGTGGCCCCCAGGTAGGCGTCCACGGCCGCGATGCCCGTGTACGCTTCCACGTCGTTCATCCACACCTTCTGCATCTTGATGGGCGGGTCCGAGTGCCCGAAGTTGAAGAAGACGCCCGAAGAGCACATGGCGCCGAAGGTCCCCGTCGTCACGACGTCCACCTGCTTCGCCGCCTCCTTAACGCCCAGCTCCTGCACGAGCGCGGTCATCTCCTCGGCGGTGACCACGTGAACGGAGCCGTCTTTAATCTTCTGGTTGATCTCTTCGATCGTCCTTCGAACCATAATATCACTTGACTATTGTTTAACGCTGATTCTGTAATAATACCTATGACTATTTATAATTGCTGGTAATAAGGCGCCTCGCGCATCCGTGCATAAAGGCTAAAACAAAATTGCTGTGTTGAATATGCCTTTTTAAGTCTCAGAGTATACGGAGGCACTATTTTCACCACAAAGACACGAAGAGCACGGAGGCCCACAAAGACTTTTTTATAATTAAGAGACAAAGGGCACAAAGCCGCTTTTTGAACTTCTAAGATACAAAGGATACGAAGGCACAGGGGCAAAAAGTGCTCTTGCTCATTCCACGATGCCCTTGTATCCTTCGTGCCCTGATGTCAATGAACCGGCTTTGTGTACTTTGTAACTTAATCTAAAAAGAAAACTCCGTGGGCCTCCGTGCTCTTCGTGCCTCTGTGGTGAAAATAGTGCCCTCCGTGCCCTTATGAAGCTTAAAATACGGGAGCAATTCAACACAGTAAAACAAAATAAAAAAAAGAAAAAGGCTTACTTGAGCTCGGTCAGGGCCGGCCGGTCGGCCGGGACGGGGTTGGCACCAGAGGAGTTCACCGGTACGGCGAACTTTTTCTCTATCTCTTGCCGGTATAGGATGTTGTACGTGCAGAACGGTATGATCCTGCCATCGGGCGTGGCATAGTGGATGCCGCAGCTCTGCACCCGCTCCATGTCCAGGTTATATGGGTCCATGAAGTGCATGGCGCCGATCATGAGGGCGTTATAGTGGAATTCGGAGAGCGCCTTGACCGGATCTCCGCTGGTGACGAAGGAGAGCAGCAACTTCGTGACGTTCATGCCTGGCGGCATTTTTTTCATTTCGACGTATTTCGGCACTTCGCGGATGAGCTTCTCACCGATTAAGGCCTTCGCGTGCTTCGAGCCGCGGGATTCATGGCTGATGCGCTCCACCGTCTCCACGAGGCCGTCTACGTCGACGAAGCGGGTGATCGGCGTATAGTTGCCCTTTTCATCCACGAACACGTAGGTGGCTGCGCCGCAGTGCGGGTGTATGGTGAAAATGACCTGGGGCTGGCCGGTCCAGGCCTCCATGATGTCGGACAGGGCGGTTACCGTGGGACAGGTGAAGAAGTCGCTCTTCATGAGCGCGCCGCCACTCTGCTCCTCGAGCATGTCCAGCAGGTCAGGTATGGTGATGCGGCCTTTCTTCAGCTCATCGGTCTCCACCCGGCCGGAGAAGGACACGGGCTGGAAATTCACTCCCCGGACGATGTCGATGTTCTTCGCAGCGAACCGGATGATATCGGCCGCCTGGCCGGAGTTGACGTCCCGGACCAGGGTCGGGACGAGCACGATGTTCCCGAGGCCCGTCTCGCGCATGTTTTCGATGGCCTTCAGCTTGTAGGGGAGCGCGTTGAAGCCCCTTAACTTTATAAACGGCTCCTCTGTGACGCCGTCGAACTGGAGGTAAACGGTCGACAGCGGAGTCTTCCGGAGTTCCTTGCAGTACTCCTTGCTCCTCGCCATCTTCATGCCGTTCGTGGCGATCATGATCTGGAAAAAGCCCATGTCTCTCGCCATATTGATGATCTCGGGAAGCTCCTCCCGCATGGTGGGCTCGCCTCCGGCGAACTGGACGGCATAGCAGGGCACGGGCTTTTCGTCCCGCAGGGCCTGGAACATGCCCCGGATCTGCTCCATCGTGGGCTCGTAGACGTAGCCGCTCTTGCTGGCGTTGGCGAAGCAGAGCGGGCAGGAAAAATTGCACCTGTTCGTCACGTCGATGTTCGCCAGCAGCGTGGAAGTCTTATGGTTAGGGCAGATGCCGCAGTCGTAGGGACAGCCGTGCTTCTCGTCCATGTTAGGGTTGGCCAGGCCTTTGCCTTTCACGCCAAACTTCGCAAATCGGTCGTATAGCTTGCTGTCGGAATAATATACATCGCTAAAAGTGCCGTGGTCCTTACATTCTTTGGTAATCAATACCCGGCCATCCTTTTTCTCGATGGTGGCATCTATGACACTGTGGCATTCCGGGCATATCGATCGGGTCTGACTCATTAAATCTCCCCCTGTTATGGTTCCTATTGCGTTAGTATTACAATACTAGAGTCTTCAATGATTGTTCACTTTGCTATATTAAATACATTGGTTGTTAGTATTGCTATACTGAATATTGTGTCATTATAGCAATGGAAAGTTATATAAAGATTACGGAAGCTATGTATTTTTTATGAATGACATGTGGACAGTGGATGCGCTCAAGCGCCTGGGCCTGACGGAGTATGAGGCGAAGGTATACGTGGCCCTGAACCACATTAAGGTCGGAACAGCCTCGGACGTCCACATGGCCTCCGACGTCCCCAGGTCCGCCATCTATGGCGCCCTGGCAAAGCTCGAGGAAAAAGGCCTGGTCGAGGTCGAGCATGGGAAGCCCATGCGATACCGCAGCATCGACCCGGTCAAGGCGATCGAGAAGCTCCGGAGAGCCATCGACGAAGACTGCATGAAGGCCCTGAAGGAGCTGGAAGAGGCCCATGCGCGGGGCGAGTGCAAGGAGCAGTCCGAGTCCGTCTGGACTGTACGCGGCGGCATGAACCTTTATAACAAGCTATCCGATATGGTCAGCGATGCGGAGAGAAACATCATCCTGATCGCCACCGATCCCATGTACTTCGACTTACAGAAACGCTACCCGATATTCGGCAACCTGATGAACATCGTAAGAAAGAGGATCGCAGCTGGCGTACGGCTGCGCGTCGTCTGCGTTGACGACGATACTGCCCGCCGCATTAAGGGTGAATTGCCGGGAGTAGAGGTAAAGGTCCTGGACCCCAAAAAGCCGTCCTCGAATATATCGATCACTGGCGGCGTGCTCATGGTGGACGACGCCGAAGTGCTATTCAACATCACGGGCGGCATGAGGCACGGCATCAAGGATATTACCGCCATCCACACCCGCATGGACAGCATCACTTCCGTCCTGAGGCACTTCACCGAAATGGAGTGGGACGGGGCCCTTTCCATTAAATCCACGCCCTTAAACGAATAGGATTATATCCTTATCGATTATTTTTTATATTGCAATGGACTTCGGGTTTTTTATCAGCGTGGTCATCTCGATATTCGTCATGGTCGACCCCTTCGGGAACATCCCCATATTCCTGGGATTGACCGGCGGCATGAGCGGCACTGAGCGCCGATACGTGATCACGAAGGCCTCGGTCATCGCGACAATAATCCTCGTGATCTTCGCCCTGGTCGGGAAGCCATTCTTAGACGTGCTGGACATTTCCATCAATTCCCTCCGCATCGCGGGCGGCATCCTGCTCCTGCTGATCGCCTTCGACATGCTCATGGGCAGCGAGTCGAGGGCCAAAAAGACCGACGTCCCGCAAGAGGAGGAGGACTTAGACTCCATCTCGGTGACCCCCATGGCCACGCCCCTCATCGCCGGCCCGGGCGCCATGACCCTCACCATGGTCTATATGAACGATGCCGCCGGGCTCGATAAAATATGGGTCCTGGCCGCGATAATCATCGCGATGCTGGGCTCCTGGATCATCATGGTCAACAGCGACCTGCTCTTTAGCATCATACACAAGGACGGCACCCGGGTACTCACCAAGGTCATGGGCATCGTGCTCGCGGCC
Source organism: Methanocella sp. (assembly GCF_035506375.1). NCBI lineage: Archaea > Methanobacteriati > Methanobacteriota > Methanomicrobia > Methanocellales > Methanocellaceae > Methanocella > Methanocella sp. The sequence continues at coordinate 16,970 of NZ_DATJPM010000080.1, read as the reverse complement.
ATCGCCACCAACATGATGATCAACGGCATCAGCGGCTCGTTCCCTGGACTGCTCGGCTGAGCGCAGCCCGATGAGCTTGCGATACTACTTTTTCACACCGTTTTTTAAAGGGCTTTATAAAGAGTATATAAAGTTTATATATCATTGGAGTGCTTAAATCTTAGTGTATTTAAATACCCCGGTGGGAAAATCGTCCTGCCGGCAGTCATGCTAACGCCAGTATATTATCCGTATGCTTATATACGATAAATACCCGTTATAGGAAAGGTTGCTATAGGAGTATATTTATGAGCAAAGCCGAAGAAGCGAAGAAGACGATCACCATCGAGAACGTCGTGGCCTCCACCGCAATCGGGCAGGAGATCGACCTCAAGTCGGTCACGCTCCAGCTCGAGGGCGCCGACTATGATCCCGAGCAGTTCCCGGGCCTCGTGTACCGCACCAAAGACCCCAAGACCGCCGCCCTCATTTTCCGTAGCGGCAAGATCGTGTGCACGGGCGCGAAGAGCATCGAGGACGTGGACAGGGGCCTGAAGAAGGTCTTCAAAAAGATGGACAGCGTGGGCATCAAGGTGGACCAGAATCCCGAAATTACCGTCCAGAACATCGTCGCATCGGCCGACCTCGGCTCGGTGCTTAACCTGAACGCCATCGCCATCGGCCTCGGCCTCGAGAACATCGAGTACGAGCCCGAGCAGTTCCCCGGTTTAGTCTACCGGCTCGACAGCCCCAAGGTCGTCGTCCTGCTATTCGGCTCCGGCAAGCTCGTGGTGACGGGCGGCAAGAAGCCGAAGGATGCGGAAGAGGCCGTCGACCGCATCGTCAAGGAGCTCGAGGGGCTCGCCTTACTGTAAGGCGGACCCTGAACTCTTTTTTAATTATTTTCTTTAGCATTTTCCGTTGAGCCGTTTCGGGTATCGTCGAATGCCGCGATACCACTATATACAACAATAATCCAGGACGGCATAATGGAAAAAAGCTATACCCAGAACCGCCGGGTACGCACGTAGTCCCGCTCAGCCCTTAATATATCCCGGTAAAAGTCGTCCTCGTCTTCCTTGAGCTTCGCTATCACGCGCGAAGCCGTCTCCGGCCCCAGGCCTCTCGATGCTAAAGCAATGACGGCCTTCTTGCCGTGGGAGAGCACGATGTTGGCGTTCCGGTAGACCCGCTTGACTTTTATCTTATCGTCCTCGGACTTGAGCTTCTCCGGGTGCTTCGCCAGCTCCATCTCGTCCCGCTCCCAGGGCTTGAGCGCCGCGATGAGCTTCGAGCCGCAGACGGGGCAGACCGGCGGGTCGTCCACGTCCTCGACCCGCTTCTTGGCCGAGTACTTCTTGCAGTTCAGGCAGAACAAAAGGACGTGGTCGTTCATGATGCGGTCCTTCAGGGCCATCAGTATAGAACGGTCGGCCGTCTCCGGTGCCATTAATTCTCTGCCGCCGGTGAAGCCGGAGCCGCCGATGAAGCTGAGCCTCCCCGCCGAGAGCGAGATCTCGCCGCTGCGGAGCATTTTCAGCACTTTGCAGGCGTTCTCCACGTCCAGCTTGTCGTGGAAGATCTCCCTGACGGCCTCTTCGTACATGGGCGTGCCCTCGAAGATCTTAAGTAATTTATCCATGCTGATGCGCTCGTAGTCCACGTCCCTCGATAGGGCGCCGAACTTGCGGGCGACGTGCACCATCTTCCACTTCAGGAGCATGGTGTTCTTGAGCGTCTTCTCGATGATGGGCTCGACGAAGATGGGGTCGATGTCCATGATGAGCTTAGTAATATCAGTCGCCCGGATGCGCCTGGGCAACTCTAATTTTATGCGGTACGGATCGATCTCCATGGCCACGCCGCTGCCGAACCGCGACGCTAAAAGGGCCGTGATGACCCTGCCCAGCGTCTCGTTGACCTTGTGGCCGAAGCAGGCGTTGATGACGATGGTCCGCTGCTCGTCCTCGACGACGACGCGCTTATCGGTCGGCACCAGGTAGCTGTCGCCCATCTGGCGCTTCACGTATTCGACCAGCTTCCTCGCCGTGTGGGCGTCCGTGGGATAGCGTTTCATGAGAAGATCGACGATCTCCTGGTCCGGCCTGTCTTTCATTTCCTCGACGACGCGCCGGATGGCGCCCACCTCCACGGCGATGGCGAAGGGCACGGGTATCTCTTCCCCGGCCCACGAAGGCACCTCGGCCTGCGGGTTCTCCACTGGCTCGACCCGGACCCTGTCCTCGGTGATCTCGACGATGCGCCACATGTCGCCCTTGGTGATGAACACGGCGCCCAGGTCCATGTTTATGACGAACGCCTCGTCCAGCGTGCCCACGAATCGGCCGCTTATGACGTCCTGGATCTGGTAGCGCTTCTCGTCGGGGATCATGGACAGGTTCTCGTACATGTAGGACCGTGTCTTACCCTTCCTGCCGATGACGCCCGCCTCGCTGACAAAAATGAGCCTTTCTTCGGCGAGCTGTTTCAGCACCAGGTCGAACTCCTTTCGTGAGAGTTCCCTGTAGGGATATGCTTTCCTGGCCAGGCCGAAGGCTTTGCTAGAGGGAATATCTCCGTACTCGAGGGCCATGGCGCAGACCTGGTTGGCCAGCGCGTCGTAGGGCCTCTCGTAGAGGCCGACGCTCTCGATCTGGCCGGCGGCAGCCCTCCGGGTGATGGCCCAGGCCTCGCTGGCGTCGTCCTCGTTGATGGCGATGACCGTGCCCGTGGACGTCTCGCCCACCCGGTGGCCGGCCCGGCCGACCCTCTGGACCAGGCGGCACACCTCCCGGGGAGACATGTACTGGATGACGTGGTCGATGTCGCCGATGTCTATGCCCAGCTCCATGGACGACGTGCAGACCAGCGCCGGGACCCGGCCGTCCTTGAAGGCGTCCTCGGCCTCGATCCTGGCCTCTTTGGAGAGAGAGCCGTGGTGCACGGCGATGCTCTCCCCGAGGCGCTTGAACCTGGCGCCGATGGCCTCGGCCGACTGGCGGGTGTTCACGAACATCAACGTAGACTTGTTCCTGTGAATTATCTCGATCATTTCCCGGATCTGGGAGGCGATGTCCGGGTCGGTAAGCAGCTTTCTCGCGAGCCGCTTATCCTCTTCGCCCACTCTGGGCACCGTCACGTGGAAGTCCAGGGTCTTCTCGATGGAGACCTCGACGACGCGGACCTCCCTGCCCACGCCGCCCAGAAAATTAGCCACTTCATCGGGGCGCCCGACCGTTGCCGAGAGGCCTATTCTCTGGAAGTCGGCGTACTCCGCCAGCCTCTCCAGGGCGATGGACAGCTGCGTGCCCCGCTTGGAGGAAGCGAGCTCGTGCACCTCGTCGACGATGACGTATTTTACCGTTCTGAGATGGTTACGCATGCGCGGGCCCATGAAGATGGCCTGGAGCGTCTCGGGCGTGGTGATGAGCACGTCGGGAGGCTTGAGCGCCTGCTTCCGCCGCTCGTGCGCCGGGGTGTCGCCATGCCTTACCTCGATGGAGACGCCCAGCTCCTTCGACCACTGGGTGAGACGCTTCATCATGTCCCGGTTCAGCGCCCTGAGCGGCGTAATATATAGTACTTTGAAGCCTTCGCCGCCTTCGCCGTTCAGTACGCCGTGGAGCGCGGGGAGCATGGCAGTCTCGGTCTTGCCGGTGCCCGTGGGGGCGATGACAAGCACGTGATCGCCCGGCATGATGACGGGTATTGCCTTCTCCTGCGTCTCAGTGGGCTCCGTGAAGCCCATGGAAGCGAGGGCTTCCCGTATCCTCGGGTCAAGCAGCTCAAAACAGTTTTTCATATGGCCGGAATCAAGTCTAATGTTACCTGATACGATTAATCCTTTGTGGTTTCAGTAGTTCCGTGTTTGTTGTGTGGTCGTTCGTCCTTTGTTTGTGTGGTTCGCTGATTTGTCCGGTTTTTCAACACTAAAGCACGAATTATTTTATACCCCACGTAAGGGGCACGAACCACACTAATGTGGATGCTTTCGCGTCAAAACACCAAACAACATCCCAAAAGCACGAACATCACAAAATTAACTTGAAACACTAGAGAAAGCATTAATTTCATGCCGTCCTCGTGTTTCAATCCTTTAGTGTTTTAGTGCCATTCGGGAGGTTGTTTCGTGTTTTAAGCGCCAGGCATGGACCTTAGTGATTTTAGTGCCCTTACGTGGGATATAAAAATAATTCGTGCTTTCGTGTTGAAAAACCGACGGGCAGTACGAAAGTGGAAAACAGGGCAGAGGACCACTAAACAAACACGGAACCACTGGGTTTTATAAAGCGCCTCGAACCGTCTTCGCAGGCCTATAAAGATAACTTTGAGAACTTCGTGGCAGAAACAGTCTTAGAGCAGTCTTATCCCTTTTCGAGGGCCTTGGCAGGGCTGGCTTTCCGGTTATTCTTGCAGCACAGGTTGGCCACGCATAACAGTTCCGTGAGCAGCTCGTGCTCCTTCACGGCGATCTCTTCGACCACCGTGGCGGCCTCGGTGATGGAGGCGCAGCCGCAGGGCACGTCCCTGAGGATCTTCGCCGCCTGGGACCACATGCGCCCGGCACTGTGGTAGCCGCCTGCGATGCCTTCAAGCTCTTTTACGCCCGTCAGGCCCCGGGCGTACTCCAGGAACTCGGCGTACATGTGGCGGTAGAGGCCGCCGCCCGTGCCGTTCGCCTCGATGGAGCTGTAGGCGGCGTTGCAGGCGATCTCCAGGTCCCGCTTATTCAGGTCGGTCTTCCACTGGTGGATGCAGCTCGCCAGAAAATAGATGCCACCGATGCCCACGTTCCGCGCGTCGGAGTTGAGCATCTCCACGGCGTTCATCCCTATGGCGCCCATTACACGGTCGCCGTCCAGAGAAAGGCTCTCAGGGAACGTGAAGTCGAACCAGAGATTCTTCGGGGGGAACGGCTTGTGGAGCGACGCCCTCGCGTCGATCAACCGCGAGACCGGCAGCTCGATGAGCCCGTCCGCGACGTGATCCGCCACGTAGACGGTGTCGGACGCCTCGTCCAGGCCGGCGACCACGATGTTGTACGCGCCGCAGTGATGGCGGGAGCGCCGGTACTCGAGGTAGTAGATGTCCGCCCTCATCATTACCGGCTTATAGTCGTCGAGCATCGCCTTCATGACGTTGTAAGCCCGCTTCGGGCTGGTCGAGGTGTTAATTTTTAAGCCGACGCCCAGGTTCCGGCAGGCCCGCCGGTCCAGCTCGAGAGGCTTGATCCGCCCGCCGACGACCGGGTGCCGAATGTTGCGGCCCTTCCAGTAATAAAAGCCCAGACCTTCGCCGATGCCGAAGAACGCGGACTCCGGGAGCGCGTGGCCCGAGTATCCGAACACGTCCCTCAGGGCCGTGGTGTCGCAGTGCATGCCGCGCCGGTGAACGAAATTGTCCAGGACCTTTTTCATCAGCAGGTAAGAAGGCTATTCAAAAATTAAAGTTTGGTATGTCCCGGATGCGCTTTTTCACTACAGCAAGGGCTTATTGTGCGGCCGCCGTTTCATCGCGATAATGTTATATATGAGATGGTTCCAAAGAATCGTGAAAGTCGCTGTGGAGGACCCAATTTGTACACACCGATCGCGATACACAAGAATGAGCTCGTCGTCATTGACAGCATGGATACGTTCTCAAGGTACTTCTGCCTGGCGAAAAAGCAAAAGATGACGCCGCTGGTGACGGACGAGATCGTGGCGACGCCGGAAGAGCTCGAGGAAGAGAGAGTCGCGGGCGAGTTCGAGGAAGAGGAACACGCCGCGAGCAGCGACGGCGGGTCGTCGGACGCCGACGAGGACGACATATAAAAGATCAGAGCTTTTTTAGCTCTTCCGCTTTTTCCATCTTATACATGTAGGAGACGAGGATCGCCCCTCCCAGTATTATGGCCGAGGCCAGCACGATGAGGCCGAGGGCGATATAGTACTGGTGAAGGTACGAGGCCGCGATGGCGCACAGCGCTATCAAAAAGGCCAGCGCGATATAGGCGACCTTTGCGTCCTGCGCCTTCATTGTCCCACCTTCAGGATACGCACGGCCAGGTGCGCGGCGTTGTCGCCGTTATCGATGCCCACGCAGGCCACGGGAACGCCCTTGGGCATCTGCACGATAGACAGTAACGCGTCCAGGCCCCCGAGCTTGGCTGAAACGGGGACGCCGATGACCGGCCTGCTCGTCTTCGACGCGATGACGCCCGGGAGCGCGGCCGCGAGGCCGGCGATGGCGATAAAGACTCTGGCATCCGTCTTTTTTACGAACGTATCCAGCTCGTCCGGGTTACGGTGAGCGGATAAGACCTGGAGCTCAAAAGAGACATTGTTCTTTGTTAATACCTCGATCGCCTTATCGGCGATGGCGCGGTCCGAGGCGGACCCGAGGATGACTGCCACATCTACCATGAGGGGCTTATATGTTGGCAGGGTATTCTTTAAACTTTTTATAAGTCAGGAGAATGTCCATGGAGCCGAGCGCCAGTTCCTCGATGCGCTGGAGAAATTTCTCGTAGTCGGACTTTTTGAGCAGCACGAGCTCGTGAAGGACTTCAGACGTTATTTTGGTCATCATTTCCACCCACAAAGTGCTAAGATAGCAACAGCAATATCCTGGACATGGTTTAAAAACCTTGTCCTTAAGTTCAATAAATGTGAAAATAACGTAAAAGCAGGCAGAATTAAAATAATTGTTATTTTATAAATTTGTTCATGGGTACGAGGAGAAGCCAGCAACTACGAAAACTGGGGCCGGAAATCGACCCCCTGAAGATCTCCATGGACTGGACCATGGAGGATTTAGAAAAACCGCAGGTCATGGTCGACGACGTCTGGGGCGACGCCCTGCCGGGCAGCTATCATCTTTTACGCTTATCGGAAATGGTCTGCCGGGGCGTATACGCCGCGGGCGGCAAGCCGTCGAACTTCCACGTCACCGACATGTGCGACGGCATCGCCCAGGGCACCGAGGGCATGGACTACTCGCTGCTATCGCGGGAAATCATTTGCGACATGATCGAGATCCACTGGAAGACCCAGCCCCTGGACGCGATCGTTCTTTTATCGAGCTGCGACAAGGGCGTCCCCGCGCAGCTCAAGGCCATGGCCAGGCTGCACGATGTCCCGGCCATACACGTGCCGGGAGGCACCATGATGGAGGGCCCGCGGATGTTCACCCTCGAGAGGGTTGGCACCATCTATGCGGAGCTGCGGAAGAACGAGATATCGAAGGACGACTACCAGTTCCTCCAGCGGAGTGCCTGCCCGACGGTGGGGTGCTGCTCGTTCATGGGCACGGCCAACACCATGCAGGCCATGTCCGAGACGCTGGGCCTGGCCATGCCCACGTCGGCTTCCATGCCCGCCTTCATGAACGATATCCGGCAGAATGCCGAGGCCTGCGGGCGGCGGGCCGTAAAGATGCTGGACGAGGGCCTCACGACCCGGGACATCCTCAAGCCCGAGGCCTTCGAGAACGCCATCATGGTGCACGCGGCCCTGGGCGGCTCCCTGAACGCGCTCCTGCACATGCCGACGATAGCCCGGGAGGCGGGCATAAAAATGAAGCCAGAGCTCTGGGACGAGCTGAACCGGGGCATCCCGTTCCTGCTGAACGTCAGGCCCAGCGGCACCTACCCCGCGATCTTTTACTGGTACGCAGGAGGAGTGCAGGGCGTCATCCGGGAGATCAGGGACCATCTGCATCTGGACGCCATGACCGTCACGGGCCGGACGCTCGGCGATAACCTGAAAGAGCTGGAGAGGCGGGGCTACTTCGACCGGGTAAGACAATACCTGATCAACTATCGCATGGACGCGGAGGACATCATCGCGCCGGCCTCGAAGCCGAGGGGCGAGGGGGCGCTGGCCATCCTGAGCGGCAACCTGGCGCCCGGGCACGCCGTCGTCAAGTATTCGGCCGTGCCCAAGGAGATGTTCAGGCACATGGGCCCCGCCTTGGTGTATGATAATGACCGGGACACGTTCGACGACATCGTGGGCGGTAAGATAAAGAAGGGCTCGGTGATCGTGATCCGGTACGTGGGCCCTAAAGGCTGTGGCATGCCCGAGATGTTCTACCCCACGGAGGCGCTGGCGTCGAGCCCGGAGCTGAGCCGCACTACGGCGCTCGTGACGGACGGGCGCTTTTCCGGCGCGAGCCGCGGCCCGTGCATCGGCTACGTGTCCCCGGAAGCCATGGAAGGCGGGCCCATCGCGGTCGTGGAAAAAGACGACCTCATCGAGATCGACATCCCGGGCAGGAGGCTCGACCTGGTGGGAACAAGGGGCAAAAAAGAGGGCGCGGAAGCGATGGATGCGGTCATCAAGGAAAGGCTGTCGAAGTGGAAGAAGCCGCCGGAGAAGTATGGTGGGGTCCTGGGGCTTTATACGCGGCTGGCCACATCGGCCATGGAGGGCGGGTACATGGATTATGGTATATGCCCGGTGAGATGACCATGAGCGCCGGACGGGCAGAATATCGATACTACCGGGCGCCGGGCATCCTGGAGAGGGCGGCCCGTGCCCTGCTGAATAACTTCGTCGTGGAAGCCGTGCTGGTGCTCCTCATCACGCTCTTCTACATCGGCGCGAGCGGCGTCGACCACGTCCTGGGCACCCGGCTCCGCCGGACGTTCGTCGGGATGATGCATGCAGTCTCCCGGGACCGGCTGAACTTCATTCGGAAGGCCCGGATGCGGCACGTTTTCAAGAAGGAGTACGGCATGAAAAAGCTGAAAATAAAGCTGGCCGGAGGCTCGTACTGGCTCTCCATACCCTGCATCGTCCGGGGCATCGACAAGAAAACGCATACCGAAGTCAAGTACCTGGCGAAGATCATGAACGAGCGTAGCGCCGTCAAGCACCGGTACATGACGCTGATGCGGAAGATGGGCGTCATCGCCGAGGGCGTGGACCTCCGGTTCGACGAGTACCACTGCGGCCGGGAGATGGGCGAGTACGAGAAGCGCTGCCTGGAAAGGCTGAGAGATGCTTCCGTGAACGCCCCGAAGGTCTACGGCTTGCACAATCTGGGCGCCGATGATTACATGCTCGTCATGCAGTTCATCGAGGGGACGCCGCTCTCGAAAGTCACCATTAACGACGAGATCATGGACCGGCTGTTCATTATTCTAAGGAAGATGCGGGAGAACGGCATCTTCCACGGGGACGTGAAGATGGATAACTTCATGCTCTCGGGCAGCGCGGTCTACGTGTTCGACTGCCTCAAGATCGACCGCAGCGGCGCGGAAGAGGCCGCGGCCTTCGACCTGGCGTGCCTGCTCTGCGCTTTAGCGGACCGGGCGCCGGCGGAAGCGGTGCTGGCCCGGGCGAGGCAGTACTACTCGGCATCCGACCTCGAAAGGGCGGCGGGCATGATCGACATGGCGCTCTACAAGAGCGACCTGGAACTGAGCGAGGACAGGATAAAAAAGCTGAAGCAGAACATTACCGCCTAGACTCGGAGGTCACGGCCACATATACGTTATCGGTGGTCCGCGTGACCTCGGCGAATACCGTCGAGCCGACTGGCCTGTCCGTCAGGACGCCGATGACGCAGCCCCGGTCGACGGCGAGCATCTCGCCGAACACCCGGCCCGGAGCCACGAGCTCAAGCCTGAGACGCTCTCCCTTCTTGAAGGCCTTCGGAAGCGCGGGGGCCTTGTGGATGTTGAAGTCGGCGGGCGTCAGCTTAAGCCGCAGTCCGTACTGGCTTTCGTATTCCTCGAGGCGCCTGAAGAATTCCGCGAACTTCATGGGCTTGCCTTTGACCTTTTTGCCGAACTGGTACCGGACGTAGTTCTGGATGCCGAAGCCCGGCCATCGCTTGCCGGCGCCGATCTCCAGGCCGAACTCGATTAATTTAGGAATGTCCTCGTCGTTGAATCCCGGCACCCACACCGGCGCCAGGAGCAGGTCGATCTGGCTGGCTGCGATAGCCCTTGCGACGTCCTTGACGTGCTCCACGTCGTATAAATTGGTGCCGGCCAGCACGCGAGACCGGCGGCTGTCCAGCGACGATATTGACAGGTTAATGCGGTCGAGCAGTCCCTCCCACTCCGTTATTTTTTCCGCGCCGAGGAGCATGCCGTTTGTCTGCGCCGATATGACCTTCACCTGCGGCACCTTCCGCAGCTTTTCCAGCAGCTCCGTCATGTACGGGTATATGAACGGCTCGCCCTGGCCGTCGATGTGCGCCTCCACGTCATCGCCTTTGAGCGCGGCCAGCTTCGCGAACTCCTCCACCAGGTAGTCCGTATCGACGATGAAATCGGCCTTCCGGCTCTTGCTCACGCCCTCGTCGACGCTGCAGAAGATACAGTTCAGGTTGCAGCCGGACACGGGCCGGACCTGTATCAGGTTCGTGCCCCGGTCGATCAAACCGAAAGCCGTGTGGCCGATTAATGGTAATCCCGATTCCTTCGTCACATAGACGAGCTCCCGCTTCGTGTGGTGGTGCCTTAAGATTTTAGGCTCCTGCATGGACACGATCTCTTCGTCCGAGTATTTTCTTTTTAGCTGAGAGTAAAAATTTTTAGGGATACGCACTTCGATGGTGCCGCGTATCACGAACACCTTATCGTTGTCCTCGTCGTAGACCTCTGAAAAGACCGCCATCGATAGACCATGCGGCCTCAAGACAGAAAAACATTTTCTCGCATAAACAATGATATAGGATGACGTTAGAAGTATTTGCGTCGCAGAGGCGTATCGGATGAAGAACAATGAGGACATACTGCGCAGGGGCAGGCTTTCTGCCGCCAAGAGCGAGGAGATCAACGCGTTCACTTCGTCCCTCCAGGCGGACCGGTGGATATTCCCCTCGGACATCATGGTCGATGAGGCCCACACGGCCATGCTTGCGAAGCAGGGGGTCATCGTCAAAAAGGATGCCGCCGCCATACTGAAGGCGCTGGGCAAGATCGAGAAGGCGGGGGTCGACGCTATTGATATTCAGGCGTTCGAGGACGTCCACATGGCCATCGAGTCGAACCTCATCAGGTCCGCCGGCGAGGACGTCGGCGGGCGCATGCACTCCGGGCGCTCCCGGAACGACGAGGTCATCACCTGCGTCCGCATATCCGCGCGAAAAGAGCTCCTGGGCCTCATGGCCGATCTTTTAGAGTTACGAAAGGCCCTCGTTTCGCTGGCCACCGGCAACGTAGCCACGGTCATGCCGGGCTTCACGCACCTCCAGCATGCGCAGCCGACCACGCTGGCGCATCAACTAATGGCACATGCCTCCGCCTTCGACAGGGACTTCGAAAGGCTTATCGACGCGTATAGGTTCATCAACATCAACCCCCTGGGCAGCGCCGCGTTCGCCTCCACGGGCTACCCGCTGGACAGGGAATACACGACAAAGCTGCTCGGCTTCGACCGGCCAATGGATAACTCCATGGACGGCGTTTCCTCAAGGGACTTCATTCTAACCACGATCAGCGCCATCGCCATTTTAGAGACGGATCTAAGCCGGCTGGCGGACGAGCTTGTCCTGTGGGGCACCCCCGAGTTCGGGTTCGTGGAGCTGGATGACGCGTACGCCTCCACGAGCAGCATCATGCCCCAGAAGAAGAACCCGGACATCCTCGAATTAATAAGGGGCCGCACGGGCACGGTCATCGGCCACATGGTCGCGGCGTTCACCATCGTAAAGGGGCTGCCATACAGCTATAATAGCGACCTGCAGGAAGTCACCCCGCAGCTATTACGCTCATTCGAGATCAGCCGCTCCTCCGTGCGCATCATGGCCGGAGCGGTGAGCACGCTTAAAATTAATAAGAAAGAGATGGCCCGGAAGAGCACAATGGGCTTTACTACGGCGACGGAGATCGCCGACACTATCGTGCGCTCCACGGGGCTGCCGTTCAGGACGGCCCACGGCATCGTAGGCCGGCTGGCCCGCGGCGACGGTAACCCATCCCTGCAGGACGTCGACCAGGCCTCGATGGACATGATCGGGAAGAAGCTGAGCACGATGGGGCTGACCGAGAAAGCGCTTGAAGAGGCAAAGGACCCCATGAAGAACGTGCAGCGCCGCAGCGTCCTCGGGGGCCCTGCGAAGGAGACCGTCACTAAAAAGATCGCCGCGGAAAAAGAGCGCCTGAAGACAGACGAAAAGGCGGCTTCGGACCTGGGTAAAAAGCAGGAGAAGGCTCAGGGCGAGCTGGCGAAAGCCGTGGAAGCGATCATTAAGGGGTAATATCATGGCTGAATACGCAGAGGGCGACCTCGTAAAGGTCGTCAAGGACGGAAGAGAATACAACGGCATCGTAATGCCCTCTCGTAGCGACAAGATCGTGCTGAAGCTGAAGAGCGGCTACAACGTGGGCCTGTCCCTGGACGGGGCCGACGTGACCCTCGCGGAACGCTCCCAGCAGCCACCGAAGCCCGCGAGGAAAACGCATCCCCGCAACCCGGGGCTGCCTAACATATCCATCTTATCCACGGGCGGCACCATCGCCAGCCGTGTCGATTATCGCACGGGCGCCGTGTCGAGCCAGTTCACGGCGGACGATATATTAGACGCCATACCCGAGCTCACGGACATGGCGAACTTCAACGGCCACGTGCTGAGCATGATCTTCAGCGAGGACATGGACGCCCCAGTATGGCAGAACCTCGCCCGGGCCTGCCACGAGGAAATAAGGAACGGCGCGGATGGGATAATAGTCACGCACGGGACGGACACGCTGAGCTACACGGCCGCGGCCCTCTCGTTCATGGTCCGGTCGCCCGTCCCCATCGTGCTCGTCGGAGCACAGCGGTCCTCGGACCGGCCCTCGAGCGACAACGCAATGAACATGATCTGCGCCGCGGCGGTAGCCACGTCCGACATTGCCGGGGTGACGGTCGTCATGCACGGCGAGACGTCGGACGACTTTTGCTATGTTCACCGGGGCACCAAGGTCCGGAAGCTCCATACGTCCATGAGGACGGCGTTCCAGAGCGTGAACGTGCCGCCCATCGCAAGAGTGGACTACGCCACCAGGAATATCACGCCCATAACGGGCTACCCGAAGCGCGGCGAGCAGGAACTTGCGCTAATGGATAAAATGGAGACGAAGTGCGCCCTCGTCAAGTTCTACCCGGGCATGTCCCCGGAGATTATCGACTATTATCGTGAGAAGGGATACCGGGGCATCGTTCTGGAAGGCACCGGGCTCGGCCACGTGAGCACTGCCTGGATTTCGACCCTCAAAAAGGCTATAGATGCGGGCATGGCCGTCGTGATGACGTCCCAGTGCATCAACGGCCGTATCTGCGACCGAGTCTACTCCACGGGCATCGACCTGCTGAACGCGGGCGTCATCGAGGGCGAGGACATGCTGCCCGAAACGGTGCTGGTGAAGCTCATGTGGGCCCTGGGCAGGGCGAAGGATGCCGATGAATTGAAAGATATCATGCATAAGGACTATGCGGGCGAGATCCACTGGAGGTCCACCTTATGAGCCTCGACTATGCAAAGCTGGGCCTGAAGGCCGGCCTGGAGATTCACCAGCAACTGGCCACCGCGCATAAGCTGTATTGTTGCTGCCCCCCCATGGACAGGGACGTGAAGGAGTCGAACTTCGAGTTTTTCAGGTACCTGAGGGCGAGAGAGAGCGAGCTGGGCGAGGTTGACCGGGCAGCCGCGGAGCAGGCCATGGCCCGGAAAAAGTTCCTGTATAAGGCCTACGACACCACGTGCCTCATCGAGAACGACGAGGAGCCGCCCCGGCCGCTGAACAAGGAGGCGCTGGACGTTGCCCTCAAGGCCTCGCTGATGCTGAACATGAGGCCCGTGGACGAGGTCTTCACCATGCGAAAGATCGTGGTGGACGGCTCGAACACGACCGGCTTCCAGAGGACGTGCTTCGTGGCCTCGGGCGGGTACCTGGAGACCGCCTCGGGCCGGGTCGGGGTAGACACGCTCTGCCTGGAGGAGGACGCCGCCTCGAAAGTGGAGGCGAAGGCCGATACCATTACCTATTCGCTGGACAGGCTGGGCATACCGCTCGTCGAGATCGCTACGGCCCCGGATATTCACACGCCGGCGCAGGCCCGGGAAGTGGCCCTGTACATCGGCACGTTGCTGAGGTCGCTGCCCGAGGTCAAGCGGGGCCTGGGCACCATACGGCAGGACGTGAACGTCTCCATCGCAAGAGGCGCCAGGGTCGAGATCAAGGGCGTTCAAACACTAGATCTGGTAGAGCAGGCCGTCGAAAGCGAGGCGCTGAGGCAGGTCAGCCTGCTCGATATCAGGGACGAGCTGCTCGCCCGCGAAGCCAGCGTCGACGGTGAAATATTCGACATCACCGACGCCCTGGCGGACACGGCCTCGAAGGTCGTTAAGAAGGCGCTGTCCTCTGGAGGGATCGCTCTTGCCGTCAGGCTTTCTGGATTCCGTGGCCTGGTCGGCAGGGAGATACAGCCAGGCCGCCGCCTCGGGTCGGAGCTCTCGGACCGCGCCAAGAGGGCCGCCGGCGTGGGAGGCATCTTCCACATCGACGAGCTCCCGAACTACGGCATAACGCAGGCCGAAACAGACGCCATCGCCCGAAAGCTCTCGCTTGGCCCGCAGGACGCTTTCGTCATGGTGGCCGACACGAAGGAGAAGTCGATGCGCGCCATGGACGCCGTTAAGATTAGGGCCTCGGAGGCGCTGAAGGGCATACCTGAGGAGACCAGGGGAGCCCTGCCTACCGGAAGCACGGAATACATGAGGCCGCTCCCAGGCAGGGCCCGCATGTACCCGGAGACGGACGTGCCCCCGGTAGATGTCACTCCCTACCACATCGAGAAGCTCGGGAATGAGCTGCCCGAGACGCTGCCGGAAAAGAAGGCCCGGCTCATTAAGGATTACGGCCTCAACGATGAGCTGGCCGGCGGCATCGCCTATTCGGCCCAGGGCTACGGGTTCGAGGACGTCGCAAAGGCGTGCGGCAACCCGACGCTCGTGGCCCGCACCATGCTGGGCACGACTGTGGAGCTCAGGCGCGATGGCGTACCCGTTGAAAACCTCACTGAAGACCATTACATGCAGCTCTTCAGGTACGTATCCGAGGGACGTATCGCCAAGGAGGCCATACCGCAGGTGCTCGCCGAAATGGCCCGCGGCGTGAGCATCGACGAGGCCCTGGGAAGGCTGGGGCTGGGCGGCGTCGGCGAGGAAGACATCCGCAGGACAATCAAGGAAATAGTCCAATCAAGAAAAGACTTCGTCAAGGAAAAAGGCGAGGCATCCCAGGGCGGCCTCATGGGCCCCGTCATGGCAAAGCTCCGGGGCAAAGCGGATGGCAAGCTCATCAGTAAAATTCTTCGGGAAGAGATACAGGTGGAGCTTAAGAAATAGGCTCTCTCTTTTTTATTTGTACGGGACGAAGATTTCCCTGTAGCTTTTTATCCCGAACAGGTCCTTTGCCCACAACAGTATAATTGCCGAGAGCAGCGATATGGCGATTATGGCCAGCGCGCCCAGCGTAAACGTCGAGTTCGAAAAGCCCCGGCTGATAAGGGCCAGGGCCGGCATGAACACGCCGGCCGCCGAGAGCAGGAGCGTATAGAGCCAGCCATTATACGTCAGGGTAAAGAGCTTTAAGGCCAGGTAAACGCCCAGGCCGAAGTACGCCAGGACGATGAGCATCATGAGAAGGGACCTATAATGCGAGATGACCAGAAAGCCAAACCCGGCGACGATGGCGAGCAGCGCGAACGCGATGAGCTTCAGTGAATAGGCCTTCATATGGCCCCGCCTGACGCCTAAGTCGGGCTTACGCTCCGGTAATCGTCCCGGCACGACGGCCTTATCGAGCTCTTTGGTAATATCGTTAAGATCCATAGCCTATGAACATAATCAAGAGGATTCGATAAGAAGTTTGCGATTAAAAGAGTGCCGGGCCCATGGCCCGGCAAAAGGGTTTACCGGCCCTTCCTTCGGACAAGCATCGCGGCTATTATTACCGAGGCGAGGGCGAGGGGCAGGGCGAACCCGGGCAGCCTGGTCATCGTCCCGGCGGGCGTGGGGCCCGCGGGCGGAGTGGGCGTGGGCGTATCCATGACATACCTGGAATAATTGATAGTGCTCCCGGCTGTCGGAGACGGGATCGGCGTCGCAGCCAGGGTGGGCGCAGGCGTCGCTATGAGGGTAGCTGCAGTGCCCTGGCCGGAGGAGGCTGGTTTTGCGGTCGGCGCCACCGTGGGCGTTACTGTCGGCGATGCAGTAGGCGATGCAGTAGGCGATGCAGTAGGCGTCGGCGAAGCCGTCGGAGAGGGCGTGACAGTCGGCGAAGCCGTGGGGGTGGGAGTTGGAGTGGGTGTAGGCGTGGCCGTAGCGACCGGCATTGTGATATCGAGGTTGATTGTCGTCATGCCATAGCTCGTATCAAAGGAATCCGACGATTTCGAATAGCCGTGATACGAGGCGGTGACATGCGTGGTGATGCCGGCGGGCACCAGGAGGTAGTAAAAGCCGTTAGCCGTCGAGGTCGTGCTCTTGCCCGTGTACGCATCAGACACAGTTATATTGGCTGACCCCACGCCGTTGATCGAAACGGTGCCGGTGATGACGCAGCCATCGCTTGCCGCAGATAAAGCCGGCAGGACGGCCGGCCACAAGGTAAAAATGAGCATTAATGCGACGCATAAGCATATGCCTATAATTCGATTCACAATATATCACCCAAATATTTAACCGGATTATGCTATACTAGTATTTGTTTGGAATATAATCCGTTAATTTATATGTTAAACGCCGTGAATAAAAATATAAAGCTTATTTTTTATGTTATTAGCATCGCAGTGGTTATAGAAAGAGCGGATATGCCAGTTATGATCGTAAAGTAAAATGTTATTAGAAGAGTGTTAAATTGGCGTGTGTCTTGGTGGGTGGTTGGCGGCGTTCCGGTTTTCCCGGGGACTCGCGTACCTCAGTACTGGCTGGAACGTGGGCGGGCTTAACTTCCGGGTTCGGTATGGGACCGGGTGTGCCCCGCCGCTTTGGCCGCCAAAACCACC
>NZ_DATJPM010000079.1 GCF_035506375.1 Methanocella sp. | reverse complement strand
CAATTTCTCACCGGAAAACGTATCCAGGTAATTCTTATAAATGCGCGAGTTCCTGTCGCCCTTTTCCAGGTCCTCCAGGAACGTGGCGAAGAGCATGGAGAACATGCGCTCGACCTTCCCGGCCTCGGACTTGATCTTCGGGTTGTTGTAGATGCTCGTGTTATTGAACTCTCTTAACTTTTTTAGGGCGGCCGCCGTGTCGCCGCTCAGGGCAATATGGTCCCTGCCGTAGCTGTTCTCGATGGCGTCGATGACCAGGCTGTTCACGATATCCCGGTTGTTGTCGCCCAGCATCCCGGCGCACTCTTTGGGTATTTCATCCCTTTTGATGAGGCCGATGGTGATGGCGTCCTCGATGTCCCGGCCGATGAAGCTGATCGTATCGGATACGCGGACGACGCACGCCTCGAGCGTCATGGGCAGGATGCCCGAGTGCTCTTCGGCCGTACTTTCGCAAAATTTTACCTCGACATCAAAGGATTCCCAGGTCTTGCCGAACGCGGGCTTAATTACGAGGTCGTGCGCTTCGCCATTGTGGGCCAGGATGCCGTCCAGCACCTGAAGCGTTAGGTTTAAATCCTCGATCTTATCCAGCGCCCGGACGCTCTGCACGTTGTGCCGGAAGCTGCCGATGCCGTGCCTCCGGCACTCCGCTGAAAGGTACTTCTCGCCGTCGTGCCCGTAGGGCACGTGGCCGATGTCGTGGCCCAGGGCGATGGCCTCGATGAGGTCCTCATTCAAAAGCAGGCCCCGGCCGATCATGCGGGCGATCTTGGACACGAGCTGGACGTGGAGGACCCGGTGGGTGATGTGGTCGTTCTTGATGAGGTAGAACACCTGGGTCTTATCGATATACCGGGCGTAGGCCCGGGAATGCATGATGCGGTCGCCGTCGTGGAAGAACGGCCGCCGGATGTCCTCGTGGTCGGGCCTGCGGCGGTCGGCGGACGAGTTTTTCGTCGCGTACCGGGACAGCGAGCTGTCGAAGGCCCGGTTATCCATTTCGATGGCGGCCTCGATGTCCGCCGATAGCTTCCTGCGCATGCCAGAACGCGTATGCAGCGTGAAAATATTAAGCTATGGGTGGAGGGCTTAAGCCCTCGAAGAGCATCAAAGTCCGCGAAGACTTGTATGCTCTTAGCGGGCTTATACAACAAAAATAAGAAGGCAGCATAATCATTTAAAAGTCTTCGAGCCACTTCAGGCCAGCTTAGAGTAGCTTCGTGGCTGAAAAAGTCTTAGGGCGCTCTTATTAATTTTTTAATGTCTTAGCAGGAATTACTTTTGCCACGCTAACGCAATCATTATTCATTCGCAGGGCTTACAGGAGGACGTGGATAGGCAGGTCACCTTCGGCTACGGCGAAACGAAGAAGGAATCGCTCTGCGTGCGCTGCCGGGGCTTCATGGCCCTCTGCGGCAGGCGCGTATGCCCGATATTAGTAAAGGCGAAGACGTATGTGGACCTGAAAGGCCTGAAGGAGGAGATCGCCGGCTCGGCGCCCCCGGCCGTCTTCGTGGGCAGCTATGGCTACCCGAAGGTCATCGCCGGCCCCCTGATACCGCCGCTCTCGGGCAATACCATGGACATGGACTCGGAAAAGTGGCTGGGCCTGGGTTTCGACGACATCCTCAGATACCGGTTTCAGCTCGTCCGCAGCAAGTCCGTAGTGGACATAGGCAGCGCCTCAGAGCCTACCGGCGTTCTGGAGAAGGTCCAGGAGATGGTGCTGTCCGATAAGCCCGTGGACACCGAGGCCGCATTCCAGAAAAAGCCCGACTCCCGGGTGGCGTTCTCCATGCGCGAGGCCCCGGCGGGGCCGTCCGCCGACTTAAAGAGCTTTTCGATCATCGATAATCCCTCCGTGCCCCGGGCCGTGGACCGCGTGACGTCGGACACGGACTACAAGGCGGCTCCGGGCGTTCTGGACCTGTTACAGAGTAACATCGGCCAGCGGCAAATTACGAGGCTTTTCTCCGTCGGGCTGCTGGGCGAGAAGGCGAGCCGGCGGCTCGTGCCCACGGGGTGGAGCATCACGGCGGTAGACGACATCGCAGGTACAGGCCTGCTCGATAAGGTAAAATACTACCCGACCATCGACAAGTACACCGTCTTCAGCGCTGAAGCGCTAGCCAATAACGTCGTGATACTTCTAACCCCCACGCCCTGGATGTTCGAGGGCCTCGAGCTCTGGCACATGAGCGCCCCGAACTGGCACTGCGACTCGGACTTCGAGTTCTACGAGGGCCGCAAGGGCTATGCGTCGGCGCTGGCCGGCGCCTACTATGCCGCCCGGCTGCCCGTGGCCGAATACCTGGACGCCGCAGGCCGGCAGGCCGGGGCCATCGCCTTCCTGGAGGTCCTGAACGACTGGATACCGCTGGGCGTCTGGCGCTTTCGGGAGCTGGCAAAGCAGGCGCTGGCCAATCCGCCCATGGCCTTCGATACGCTCGACCTTGCGCTGGCGGAGGCCGGAAAGCGCCTCAAGTCCCCCCTCCAGCCGTGGCTGAGCTCAAGCCGCCTCTATAAGTATATGAAGGAACAAAAGCGGCTGTTCGACTTCTTTTAACGCCGGTAAATTATATTAATAGTATGGCATAAAAAAGTGAATAATCTTGTCTCATTACAAAAATATTTATATGTAATAAGCGTAAGGTAACTTTCATGAGTAAGAAGTCCTCGGGCGACTCCCTCACGAGCAAGATGGAGCTGATCAATAAAAAGATAAGGGAGATTAACGACCGCCGGAAAGGCCAGCGGGTCACGCACATAGAGGATGAGCTCGACCGCCAGGAGCTGAACAGCTACATGCGGCTCATGGGCGTCGAGCAGGGCAGCATCAGCCTGGAGTCGGCCGAGGAAGATGCCCACGCCCTCCCGAGGGATAATATTTTCTACGCGACCGTCACCGTCGAGGCTCTCATCGAGCTGGCGCTTCTCATAATCGCGGCCTCATACCTGGCGACGCCGTCCGCCACGACCGTCGACTATATCATGGCCGCGGTCCTGCTGGGCATGTTCGGCTACATTGCCTATGTCATGTACCGATACGTAAAGAGCAGGTAACCCTTATTAATTACTACGGCCGCGAAGCATGCCAAGTCCGCAAAGACTTTCTTAAATAATTTCTATGAATTATCGTTCTTTAGTGTTATCGAGCCTGTTCTCATCTTCAGGGGCTTATGTCTATATTCGCGGTCTTCGCGCTCGAACAGTCTTCGCGGACTTAACCAGTTTATCGGGCATAAAACTGGTCATCCGGACAGACAACAACTATTATTCAACACAGCATATAATTTTAAGAATCTTAGAGTCACTTCAGGCCCGCTTCGAGTAGCTTCGTGGCTGAACAGTCTTCGAGC
Source organism: Methanocella sp. (assembly GCF_035506375.1). Lineage (NCBI taxonomy): Archaea > Methanobacteriati > Methanobacteriota > Methanomicrobia > Methanocellales > Methanocellaceae > Methanocella > Methanocella sp. Next base: position 3,130 of record NZ_DATJPM010000079.1, on the reverse strand, counting down.
GTTCTTATCAATTTTTAAGGGCCTTGGCAGGGATTAAAAAGAGAAAAGTGAGCGGTGCCTGCGCTCACTTAGTGTAGTACGTCAGGTTGATGCTCCTATAGAGCTGGTCCTGGCTGATCAGGCCCTGGTCGTAGTCCAGCGCCGCCGTGGAGCCCGCGTCGACGACGTAGTACTCGTTGCCCTGCTCCGAGATCAGGCTGATATAGTACCGGTCGTAGTCGCCGAAGGCGGCCGCGCAGAGCTTCAGGCCGGTCTCGATTGCATCGTACCTCTGGGCGTCCGTCAGGCTGGCCGGTATCGAGTAGGCCAGGCTAACTGCCTTGCCCCCGTCCTGCATAGCGCCCGTCTGCAGGCTGATCGGCTTATAGCTGGTCCGGTTCAGGGACTCGACGACGTACGCCTGCCGGTCGGCGGGGGGCGTGAAGTTTTTCGCGGGTGTCGGCAGCACCGTCGCCTTACCTGAGGGCGTGGTGTTGTTGCCGCGGACGCTCTGTGACTGTGGCGTGATTATGATCGCCTTCTTCACGAGCTCCGACGGGGCGATGTTGCCTTCCATATACATCTCGACCATGGGCCGGCCCATGGAGTATACGTCGACCTTATATTGCGACGCACTGACCTTCTGGGTCGTGTCGATCAGCCCGACCAGCAGCGGGTCCTCCGTCTGGAACACCGTATACAGTGCCGAGAAACCTCCTGATATCAGGCCGGATATGTCGGAGGAGCCGGTCGGCCTGTAAATGTAGACCATGGCGGACTCGTCGCCCATGGCGTTCTGGATCGCCGCCCCGCCGAACCACATGCCGGAGGCGTTGACCTTTGCCTTGAGGGCGTCGAACTTTTCGAGAACGTCCGAGGCCGTTTTCGCCGTCGTCGGAACGGCCGTGGCAGTGTTTTTACCTGACGGCGTCAGCGAGTTGAAGTTCAGCGCCACCAGCGCCACCGCGCACACGATGACGACTCCCAATACTATTGCGATAAGTGTACTCTGTTTCATCGTTACCCCTCGATAGGTTATAGCTCGATAAAATAATAATAAAATCATTAATATATAAGTATTTGAATCTTTAATATCCGCTTCCTCAAAGGTTGTCCCATAAAAACACGGAAAACGTGCCTTTGAATCGTCCGCCGGCTAAAGTTTCACGCGGATGGAAATGTATTTGAACGTCGAGATGAATATCAAGGAAGAACACCTGACCGGAGGATATACCGGTTTTTTAGGAGTAATACTGATCATGTGTCTTGCAGTTCTGGCTCAGCTAAAAGAGTTCAAGGAAGGCAACATAGCAGTGGCCGACTTCGGGGGCCTGACCCAGGAGATACGGCTGGACCTGCTCGAGGAGCCCAAGATAAACGACTGGGTCCTCGTGCACACCGGCTTTGCCATCCAGGTGGTCGACGAGAAGGAAGCCCTGGAAATGAAGAAGGTCCTCGACGAAGTGGCGGCCATCAACGAGGAAATGGATAATGCACGAACTTAGCATCGCCACCGACCTGGTCAACACGGCCCTGAAGACCGCCATGGATAATCACGCCAGGAAGGTCATCAGCGTGTCCGTCGAGGCCGGCGAGCTGGCGATGGTGAACCCCGAGCAGCTGGAGTTCATGTTCGACATTCTCATCGAGGATAATATGATGAAGGGCGCGAAGCTCAGGATAGAGACCGTGCCCGCGGTGGGCGAGTGCCCGAACTGCGGCTACGAGGGCCCCATCGAGGACCGTTTCGCGTGCTCCTGCCCGAAGTGCGGCATGACGCTGAAAATTAAGGCGGGCAGGGATATCTGCTTAAAAAATATGGAGCTTGAGATCTAATGGAAAAGGTGGCAATCGTTCAAAAGATGCCGGATAAGGTGAGCCTCATCCACGGCGCGGGCGGCGAGATGATGCAGTCGCTCATCGGCGGCGTGTTCGCCACCATCAAGAACAACAACGCCGGGGGCATCGGCCTGGAGGCGCTGGACGACGGCGCGGCCATACCGTTCGGCGACAAATACATCGTTCTCACGACGGATAATCACGTCATCAAGCCCATCTTCTTTCCGGGCGGCGACATCGGGCGCCTGTCCATTTCGGGCACGGTCAACGACCTGGCCATGATGGGCGCAAAGCCGATAGCCCTCACGAACGGCGTGGTGCTGCCCGAAGGCTTCCCCATCGCGGACCTGCAGAAGATCGTCAGGTCCGTGGACGAGGCCCTGGAAGAGGCGGGCTGCGCCCTGGTCACGGGCGACACGAAAGTGTTGCCTCGGGAGGCGCTCGACAGCATCATCATCAACACGTCGGGCATCGGCATCACCGATAACCCGATACGGGACTGCGGCCTGAAGCCCGGCAACAAGATCATCGTCACCGGGACCATCGGCGACCACGGCATCGCGATAATAGCCTATCGGGAGGGCTTCAAGTTCGGCTCCGAGCTGAAGTCCGACGTGGCGCCCATCTGGCACACGGTCGAGGCGGCGCTCGCCGTAGGCGGCGTCACTGCAATGAAGGACCCCACCCGGGGCGGCGTGGCCAACGTGCTGAACGAGATGGCCAAAAAGAGCGGCGTAAAGGTCGTCATCCATGAGGAGACGCTTCCCTTCCGCCAGGACGTCCGTGCGGCGGCCGACATGCTGGGCCTGGACCCCATGGAAGTGGCCAACGAGGGCAAAGCGGTCATGGGCGTAGAGGCGGACAAGGCCGAGGCAGTCCTCGAGGCTATTCGCAAGACGAAGTACGGCAAGAACGCCGTCATCATCGGCGACGTTGAAGAGGGCAGTGGCGTCATCATGCGCACCAAAATAGGCGGCCAGCGGTTCATCGAGCCGCCCCTCGGCGACCCCGTACCACGTGTCTGCTAAAAACCACGGCGGCACGGAGGCACCACGGAGGGCACGGCACTCTTTTATTCACCACGGCGACACGGCGAACACGGCGCCTTTTATTTCCTAAAGGGGGCTGATGCCCCCTCAGAGACCCCCTGCTTACTTTTATATCCTGAAGAGGGCTGACGCCGCGCGGAGCGCTCTTGCTTACCCCTCGGAGACCCCCTGCTTAATAATATTATCAGGAAACCGTGTCGCCGTGGTGTCGCCGTGCCGATCATAAAAAAGCGCCGTGTTCGCCGTGTCGCCGTGGTGAATAA
>NZ_DATJPM010000078.1 GCF_035506375.1 Methanocella sp. | reverse complement strand
GTTATTAATAGAGTAAATACAATTAAACCGTTACAAGAAAATGAACGAGCTTATATAAAGAAATGGGTTTTTAAATTAATAATAGTTAAAGATTCAATATATTATTATTCATCATTCTACTCAATAAGCGAAAGATATTTTAATGATACTTTTCTAAAATCCATAACGCCTTTCGGCCGCATTTCGGGCGATGTTTATCCTTGGTATTCAGGGTAAATTTAAATACGGGAAGCCATATCGATAGAATGACATATGCTGTCATATATCAGGCTGTCGCCCAAAAAGAAAATATGCGGCCGCCTATTGAGGCATAAATATAATCGGACGGGACGGAAATGCCAGGAAAAGTATCCCTAAGCTATGCGTTCAGGGGTTCGGAAAAGCCGCTGATCGGCAAGACGATCGGCGATATGTTCGACGAGGTCGCCGAGACCTACCCCGACAACGACGCTCTTGTATCGCTTCAGCAGGGTAAGCGATACACCTATCGCGAGTTCCAGAAGGAGATCAACAGGATAGCTAAGGGTTTATTAAGCTTAGGCTTCAAGAAAGGCGACCGGGTCGCTATCTGGGCTACGAACATTGCCGAATGGGTCATGGTCCAGGTCGCGACGGCAAAGGCGGGCATCATCATGATCAACGTTAACCCGGCCTACCGTACCCACGAGCTCGAGTACGTGCTGCGCCAGTCCGAGACCCAGGCGTTACTTCTCATTGACAGGTTCAAGACGTCGGACTACGTCGGCATGATCAACGAGGTCTGCCCCGAATTAAAGGCCTCGAAGCCGGGACAGCTTAACTCCGAAAACCTGCCTTTCCTGAAGACTGTCATCCTCATCCGGGGCGAGAAGCAGCCCGGCATGCTCACCTGGGACGAGCTGCTCAGGATGGGCGACGACATGCCGGATGGCGTGCTCTGCGGCCTGCAGTGTGCCCTGGACTTCGACGACCCCATCAATATCATGTATACTTCGGGCACGACCGGCTTCCCCAAGGGCGTCGTCCTCACGCACCATAACCTGGTCAATAACGGCTACTTTATCGGCGAGTGTATGAGCTTCACCGACAAGGACAGGCTATGCATCCCGGTGCCTTTCTATCACTGCTTCGGCATGGTGCTGTCCAACCTGGCCTGCATGACCCATGGCGCGACCATGGTGCTGCCGGCCGAGCACTTCGATCCGGTATCGACGCTCACGGCGATCGAGAAAGAGAAGTGTACTGCCGTCCACGGCGTCCCCACGATGTTCATCGCCGAGCTGGAGCACCCGGACTTTAAAAAGTTCAACCTCAGGACCCTGCGCACCGGCATCATGGCGGGCTCGCCCTGCCCCATCGAATACATGAAAAAGGTCAGCACGCTCATGAACATGAATGAGGTCGTTATTACCTATGGTCAGACTGAATCGTCGCCGGGCCTCACGATGTCATCGACGCACGATCCGCTCGATAAGCGCGTCTCGACCGTCGGGCAGCCCATGCCCCACTGCGAGCTAAAGATCGTTGATCCCAAGACCGGAAAGATGGTCCCCCGGGGCCAGCCTGGCGAGATCTGCGCCCGGGGCTACATGATAATGCGGGGCTATTATAGGAATAAGGAAGCGACTGACCTGGCGATCGACGAGGAGGGCTGGCTACACACGGGTGACCTGGGCACTCTCGATGACGAGGACTACTGTAAGATAACCGGCCGCCTGAAGGACATGGTCATCCGGGGCGGAGAGAACATTTACCCGAGAGAAGTGGAAGAGTTCCTCTACGAGCATCCGGCCATCAGCGACGTGCAGGTCATTGGCGTCCCCGACATGAAGTATGGCGAAGAGCTCGTGGCCTGGGTCAAGCTCAAGGGCGATACGGCCGTGACGTCCGATGAGATCAAGGAATTCTGCAGGGGCAAGATCGCCCACTACAAGATACCCCGGTATATCAAGTTCACGGACGAGTTCCCCATGACCATCTCCGGCAAGATCCAGAAGTACAAGATGCGGGAGATCTCCACGAAAGAGCTTGGGCTGGAAGACGTGGCGAAGATCAAGACTGCATAAATTTTTTTAAACGACTTTGAGGATGGCTCCCCAAAGTCGTCTGGCTTTATTTCATGACGGCAAGCTTCGGCATCTGCATGCCCTTTGCCATGCTCGCGGGCGACTTCATGCTCACTTCGACGTTACCCAGCGCCTTGATGGCATCGCCGATGCCCTGCGTCGGTACGGACATGCCCGCTGTCGAAGGCGCCTTGATAGTGGCTTTGGCCGCTTTCTTGCCGGTATTGATGTTCTTAGTTACGTTGCCCATCGTCTGCTTGGCCATGTACTTCGCGTAGGCGTCCATAAGCTGGCTCTGCTTCGCGATGTCCGAGCTGCCGGATGTCAGCTTCTTCTGGATGTCGTTCAGCGTTGCCTTGGACTTGCCGATGCTCGTTTGACCCAGGATGTTACTGGTGGTCATCGCGAAGCCCGCCTGGGATGCCGTGAAAAAGGCCAACAGCAGTAAAATGACCAGGGCTACCCCTATTTTCCTCATAATATTACCTCCTCAATTACCCACACCCCGGTATCACCCAGGGTATACTCTGTTTACAAAATATATTGCGTCAATTATATATTTATGAATTAGTGGGCAGAACTTCGGAGAAATGGCCATTATATATGTGACTTTAACGGTTTTCCCGCAGGCCACAAACTTTTATTGTATACATACATATATAATTATCAAGGTGATGCGATGGCGACCGAGCAGATCAAATTCATCAGCCTGCCGCACTTAAAGCGGACCCTCGAGGGCAGCGGGCCGTTCAAGCTGATCGACGTGCGCGGCCGTGAGGACTATGCGAAGGAGCACATCAAGGGAGCGATATCCCTTCCGCTGGACGAGCTGGATAAGGCTAAAACACTTTTTAAGCCCGCCGAAGAGCTCATCGTCTATTGCGACAGCTTCGTCTGTTCGGCGAGCAGCAGCGCGGCAAAGATGCTGGCAAAAATGGGCTTTATGAACGTCCGCGATTATAAGGGCGGGATACGGGAATGGAAGATGAGCGGCCTGCCGACCGAGAGCTCGTGACGGAAGCGAAGGCGCCGGGCGGCAAGCTGGCCCGGCTACGCATAGATGAGATGGGCAATGTCATGCTGTCAGGGGACTTTTTTATATATCCCGGGGAAGGCATCCTCATAATTGAAAATACACTTTCCAGTCTCCGCGGCGATGAGCCGCTCGACGCCGTCGTGTCAGCCCTCGAGGCGGCGGTCAGCGAGAACCGGCTTCAGCTTGTGGGCCTGGACGTCCCCATCATAGCCCGATTGTACCGGGGTGCCGTCGATGTGGCGGGTCATAGATCTTAACTCTTATTCCGCGGCCGAGAACATGGCCATCGACGAGGCGATCTCCTCGCTGGTCAGAGAGGATTTGTCGCCCCCGACGATACGCTTTTACCGGTGGTCTCCCGGCGCCGTGACCATTGGCTGTTTCCAGTGTGCGGGCGACGAGATCGACCTGGACGCCTGCCGCAGGCTGGGCATCGACTTCGTGCGGCGCGGGACGGGCGGCGGCGCCGTCTACCACGATCCCGCCGGCGAGATCACGTACGCGGTCATCGCCCCCGAATCGCTCTTCTCGAAGGATATCCGGGAATCGTATCGGGAGATCTGCTCCTGTCTGATACGCGGGCTTGCCGGCATCGGCATCGAAGCATCTTTCCGGCCGATCAACGATGTCATCGTAGGCGGCCGTAAGATCTCCGGGAGTGCCCAGATGCGAAGGCAGGGCGTCCTGACCCAGCATGGCACCATCCTCTATGGCCTGGACCGCTCGACGATGTTCTCGGTGCTCAAGCCCTCAAAACTCAAACTTTCCGATAAGCCCGCCGCCATGTTCGGTGATGGCGTCGCCTGTGTCCGGGAATTATGCGGCGCATCCATGGAAGACCTGTATGATGCCTTACTCAAGGCTTTTACCATGGGAAAGGAATGGGAGTTCGGGGAACTCAGCGAAGCGGAACATTCCCTTGCCGGGGAAAATATCCGAAAATACGAAAGCTACGAATGGAACTTTTCCAGATAATACGCCTATTTTCTTTCAGTGATGCTCGTCGACATGCCGATGGCATCGGCGCACGCCTCCCGCACCGCCTCGCATAAAGTCGGGTGCGGGTGAAGGGTCAAAACGACATCCTCCAGTCGAGCTCCCATCTCGATGGCGAAGGCACCCTCCTGGCAAATATTGAATACATCGGGCCCTACGGCATGAATCCCGAGTATCCGGTGAGAGATTTTTTCGGCGATGACTTTTACGAAGCCGGACGTCTTTCCCGTTGAAACGGCCTTACCACTGGCCGTGAACGGGAACCTGCCCACGATAGTTTCGATGCCCGAGTCCCGTGCTTTTTCCTCTGAATATCCTGTCGAGGCGATCTCCGGGTCTGTCGAGATCGTTAAAGGCGTCGCAAAATAGTCCGGCAGGCCAGGCTTCCCCGCCAGTATATCCGCCAGAGACTGCCCCTGCCTGTATGCCGTACAGGCGTTTCCATGCATGCCGCACACGTCTCCGATGGCATAAATAGAAGGGTCGCCGGTCCGATAGTTCTCGCCGTCCTCGATAAAACCGTCCCGGACGGTCTTCACGCCCGTATTTTCCAGGCCCAGGCCGTCCGTATTGCCGATCATCCCGTTATCCGGAATGAGCTTGGCCGCCTTGATCGTCTCTTTCTTACCGCCGCTATCAAAGTCAATATACACATTATCGCCGGACTTTTTTACATTCCAGGAGGAGGCGGAGTAGATACCCACGCCATTATCTCTGAACTTTTTCAGCACAGGCTCAAGGATCTCCTCGTCCAGGAACGATAATATCAGGTCGCCCTTATGGACGATAGTGAATTTCTTCCCCTGCGACGCCATGAGGGCCGCGATCGTTAGGGCCGCATAGCCGCCGCCCAGTATGACCGTCCCCTCGTCGGGCATATCCAGCGCCTCGTCCGGATTAATGACCAGGCTGCCGTCAAAGGGAAGGCCAGGCAAAGGCTTATGCCTGCCACCGGTCGCAATGACCGCCCGCTTAAATTGTACGTGCTGCGTGCCCGAAGGGCCGTTAACGACCGCCCTGGACGATGAAAGGAACGCGCAGGAGCCTTCCATGATTTGGACACCGCTGCCCGTACACAGCTCCCGGATGCCTGTTTCCAGCCTTTTTACGACCGAGTCCTTCCATTCGAGCGCTTTCTGGCGGTCGACTGAGACGGCATCCGCCTTCAGGCCCATGGAGGCTGCACCCTTATAATCCCCGGCCAGACGGTAAACGTTTAGCAGCGTCTTGACGGGTATACAGCCCTTATGCAGGCACACGCCGCCCAGCTCGTTCTTATTTATGAGCGTCACATCGAGGCCCTGGCGGGCCGCTGCGATCGCGCAGGTATAGCCGGCGGGCCCGGCCCCTACTATGAGCACGTCCGTGCCTGTCTCGATATCCCCGACGACCATGCTACACCATACTCACTAGCAATTGCTCCGGGTCTTCCAGGAACCGCTTCAGGTCGTTCAAGAAGCGCTGGCCGTCCGCGCCGTCCACGATGCGGTGGTCGATGGTGAGCGGCAGGTACATGACCTTTCGGATGACGATATTACCGTCCACGACCCTCGGCATATCCCGTATCTGCTGCATCTCGAGGATCGCTACGTCTGGATAGTTGACGATGGGCGTTGAAAAGAGCCCGCCGATACTGCCGATGTTCGCGATGGTGAACGTGCTGCCCTTGAGCTGTTCCACGCCGATCTTGCCGTCCCGCGTCAGCTCGATGATGTGGACGAGCTCCTTTGAGATATCAATTAAGCTCTTTTTGTCGGCGTCCTTGAGGACCGGGACGATCAGGCCCCGGTCGGTATCTACCGCAATGCCGATATTGTAGTATTTTTTTATGACGATCTCGCCCTTCTCCTCGTCTAAACTGGAGTTTAGTACAGGGTGGGCTATGAGGGCGGCGACCACGGCCTTGACAAAAAAGGCGAGGTAGCTGATTTTGGCCTCCCCGCCCAGCTTTTTATTTATGCGCTCACGTATTTCTACGAGCTTAGTCAGGTCGGCGTCGTCGACCAGCGTCACCTGGGCGGTATGCGATACGGAGCGCATCATGTTCTCCGATATAGTCCTCCGGATGCCCCGGAATGGTATGCGCTCTTCTCTGCCCATGGCTTTCTGAGGAGCCGGCGCCGGCGGAGCCTCCGGCTTTTTCTCCACGGGCATCTGTGCCGCACTTTTCACGTCCTCGTCGGTGATACGGCCCATGGGCCCGGTGCCTTTAATGGTATCGATGTCGACACTAAGCTGTTTCGCCAGCATCCGGGTAGCGGGCGTAGCAAGGGCCGGTACTTTCTTCGCTTCGGCTGGCGGCGGTGGCGCCTGGACCTCGGGCTTACGGGCTTCCTGCGCTGTCTCTTCGGCCTTCGGCTGTGCTGGCGCCTCCGGCGCCCCTTCTTCTTTGATGACGGCGATTACTTCGCCGACATTGACCTTATTACCCTCAGGTGCCCTGAGGTCCTCGACAATGCCGGTAACGGGCGACGGAAGCTCGACCACGGCCTTATCGGTCTCGACCTCGGCGATGGTCTGATCCTCCCCGACCTTCTCCCCCTTCCTCACGTGCCATTTCTTGATCTCGCCGGACGTTATGCCCTCGCCCAGGTCGGGCAGCTTGAACTCGTATGCCAATCTTTCACCTTCAAAAACTCATGACTTCCCTTGCCGCCAGTACGACCCGATGCGGGTCAGGCAGGTACTCGTCCTCCAGCTTATAGAGCGGGAACCGGATATCATAGCCGGATACCCGTAATATCGGCGCTTTAAGGTACAGCATTGCTTCCTCGGAGATGATGGCGCTCAGGTCGGAGCCGAAGCCCGATATCCTGTGCGCTTCCTCCACGATGACTACTCTGCCCGTACGCTTCACGGAGTTTAAGACCTCCTCCTTATCCAGCGGCTTCAGCGTCCGAAGGTCGACGACCTCGGCGCTGATGTTCTCCTTCCGCAGCAGTTTTGCCGCCTCCAGGGAAACATTGACCATGGCCCCCCAGGCAAGTATCGTCAGGTCTTTGCCCTGCAGAGCCACGCGTGCCTTTCCGATGGGCACTGTAAACTCGCCTTCGGGCACATCTTCCCGGAAGGCCCTGTATAATCGTATGTGCTCGAGGAAAACGACTGGATCCGGGTCCCGGATCGCAGAGATCAGCAAGCCCTTCATGTCGGTCGGCGTACAGGCCGCGACGACTTTCAGGCCCGGGATCTGTACGTAGATGGTCTCGTCACTCTCGCTGTGGTGCTCCAGCGCCCGCACGCCGCCGCCGAATGGCATTCGCACGACCATGGGCACGTGGAACCTTCCCATGGAGCGCTGCCGCATGCGCGAGGCATGGGACATTAGCTGGTCATATGCGGCCAGCACAAACCCGGAAAATTGTATCTCCGCGACGGGCTTCATCCCGTTCAGAGCCAGCCCGACTGCCGTACCCACGATGCCGTTCTCCGATAGCGGCGTATCGACCACCCTGGCCTTGCCATATTTTAGCTGAAGGCCGGCCGTGGCCCGGAAAACGCCGCCTTCCCGGCCGACGTCCTCGCCTATGACCATTACCGAGGGGTCGCGTCCCATCTCGTACATCAGCGCGTCATTTACGGCCTGGACGTTATTCATCATCATTGTCCGCCGCCTCCCGAGACTTTCTTAAAGTAATTGAGCTCATCCTCCAGGTAGGCGGGCACCTGCGCGAACACGTTTTTAACGAGGCCCTCGAACTTCGGCGGCGGAGCCTGCTCCGCCTCTCTGGCTGCTGCATCGACCAGGCTATCGATCTCTTCGATGAGCGCCTTATCCCTGGCGTCATCCCAGAGCTTTTTTCTCGCCAGGTAGTTCCTGAACCTGGGGACCGGGTCATTTTCCCTTTTAAGCTTTTCCACCATTTCTTTATCACGATAAAGGTCGGGGTTATCGGCCGTCGTGTGCGGCCCGAAACGATAGCAGAGCGCCTCGATGAGCGCCGGGCCTTCGCCTTTCTTCGCCCGGTCGAGAGCATCCTTCGCCAGCACGTAGGAAGCAAGCACGTCCATGCCGTCGAGGCGGTAGCCCCGGATGCCGTAGGCGATGGCCTTTTGCGCGATCGTCTCCGCATGCGTCTGCAGGACTACCGGCGTCGAGATGGCGAAGCCGTTGTTCGAGCACAGGAAGACGGCGGGGACCTGAAAGACGCCCGCGAAGTTCAGGGCCTCGTGGAAGTCGCCCCGGGACGTGGCCCCGTCGCCAAAATAGCATAAGAAGGCGTTCTTTTCCTTTCGAATATTCGCCGCCCAGGCCATGCCCGTAGCGTGCAGCATCTGGCTGCCCACGGGGATGGATATAGGGAGGCAGTTCACACCGTCGGGGATCCGGTTACCAAGGTCGTTGCCCATCCACATCATGTATTGGAGCTTCATGGGCACGCCCCTGGCCATCATGGCCCCGGCCTCACGATACGAGGGCACCATCCAGTCCGCGTCGTCCAGCGCGAAGGCGCTGCCGACCTGCACTGCCTCCTGGCCGCTCAGCGGCGGGTATGTCCCCATGCGGCCGGCCCTCTGAAGCTTTATCGCCTTCTCGTCGAACATCCGGGCCTGCACCATCATCCGGTACATTTTAACGAGCATATCCGGCGGCAGGCCCGGGTCCAGCTCGTTCGCCGTCCCATCCTGGTCTATGATATGAAATGTCTCTCCTTTTTCGAGCCTGTACAGGTATTGGTCGTCGAGCATCCTCTATCGTTCCTTAAAATATTCGGCCGCGCGATAGGAGCTCCTGACGAATGGCCCCGCGGCGACGGCCCTGAATCCCAGCGACTCGGCAAAGGCCTTCAGCCGCCCGAACTCTTCCGGGGATACATACCGCTGGACGGGCAGGCAGGTATCACCGGGACACAGGTACTGGCCCATGGTGAGCACGTCCACGCGAGCTTCGTGAAGCCTCCGTATCGTCTCCTTCACCTCGTCCTCCTCTTCGCCGAGCCCGAGCATGATCGAGGATTTTGTCCGGACGCCCGGCTCATAGCGTTTTACGTTCCTCAGGACGTCGATCGAGCGGTAATACCCGGCCTTCCGGTCCCGTGCCGTCGGCGATATCCGCTCCACGGTCTCGACATTATGGGCGATCACGTCGGGCCCCGCATCGATGACCTTTCGCAGAAGGTCCACGCGGCCGGCGAAGTCCGGTATGATCACCTCGACCCGTATATCCGGAGACAGCGTCTTTATTGCATGAATACAGGCGGCGTAATGGCCGGCCCCATAGTCCTCCAGGTCGTCCCTGTCGACAGATGTCATGATCACGTATGATAGCCCCAGCTTTTTTACGGCTTCTGTGATGGCGGCCGGCTCCTCGGGGTCGATCTCCTGCCCCTGCCGCGCATGCGCGACCGCACAAAAACGACAGGCACGAGTGCACACGGCCCCCAGGATCAGGAAGGTGGGCGAGCCTTTATCCCAGCATTCGAAAGTATTAGGGCATTTTGCGCTCGTGCAGACCGTATTAATGCCCAGTTCTGCCAGCGTCTTTTTAACGATCCTATATTTCTCAGTCTTCGGCGGCTTTATCCTTAGCCAGTCGGGTTTTTCTTCGATGAACTCTTGCATAATAATATTATTTTATGTGAAATATATAATTAACTTTCCCGCTTTGTCTCTGGCTAAACGGGAAGTATTCGCCTGTTTAGTGAGTCGGCCATCCTGTGTTTTATATTAAGTATTCAATAAGCGCTTATCGAATAAATGTTTTACTTCCCGGGACCTGAGAGCAGCATAACCGTGATAAGCGAAAACATTATATGGTAGCATACAACATTATGGTTGCAAAATAGCCCCGTAGTGTAGTGGTCAATCATCGGGGACTCTGGATCCCTGGACTTCGGTTCGAATCCGAACGGGGCTATCCCACGATAGGTAATAGCCCTTCCAGCCCGGAAGGGCGATTTTTCCATTTTTCAGCCCACTTTTATCAAGTTTAAATAAATAAAAAACCAGCTTTACTTTTTTGTAAGTAATGATGCTTTTAATATCGCATTGAGATAACTTTCGGTGGATGATCGATGTCTTCCCAGTGTCCTCGATTGGATGGTATAATAATTTGGGTCAGCAGATCGAAGAAAAGTTCTTCCTGAAGGCGCCAGTAAGTAGATTGAGATTCGTTATATCTGCATATCACGACATTATTATATATTTTAAGGGCTAACACTTGTTGTTTAGTGATTGGCGGTCGTTGGGTATGGCTGCGAAACCAGGGCCCAAGAAGAAGTCTGGAGGTACTCGTGGTAGTGTAGGTGCCGGAGACAAGGACAGGCTAATCGATGAGTTAAAAAATCGTATCGCTATTCTGGAAAATGAGCTCAGGTTAAAGCAGGAGGATGTCAGTCCATCGGATGTTTGCGAGCGCAAGTGGGCCGAGGATTGGCTGTGGGAGAGTGAGGAAAAGTATCGTCGGCTGGTTAACGAGATTAGTGACTGGATTTGTGAGGTCGACGAAAACTTCGTGTGCACGTACACGAGCCCGAGGATCATGGATGTGCTTGGGTACGAGCCTGAAGACGTCGTTGGCAAATCGGCGTTCGATTTTATGCCACCCGGAGAAAAAGACCGGTTGTTCAAGGCGATCGACACGGGCATTGCTTCGAAGGACGGGTTTGATTACATCGAGAGTGTCCTGATCAGGAAAGATGGCAGCAATATCATCGTGGAAATCAAAGGTAAGCCAATCGTTGATCGGCGCGGTCGGTTTCAAGGTTATCAGGGTGTGATCCGGGATATCACCGAGCGCAAGCGGGCCGAGGAGGCGTTGCGGGAGAGCGAGGAGAAGTTCCGGCTGATGGCCGATTTTACCAAGGATTGGGAAAGCTGGATGAGCCCGAGAAGAGAGTATGTCTATGTTTCGCCATCCTGCGAGCAAATGACCGGGCATAGTGCAGACGAGTTCTATCGTGACCCTGGCCTGCTGATCAAGCTGATTCACCCGGATGATCGGGCAGCATACGAGGGTCATAGAAGCGATTACGTTAAGAGTATGTATTTCATCGGAAGCATCGATTTCCGGATCGTGTTGGCGAATGGGGAAACCCGCTGGCTCAACCACTTATGTCAGCCCGTGTTCGGAAGGAATGGTGAGTGGCTCGGCCGGTGGGCAAGCAACCGGGACATCACTGATAGAAAGATGGCTGAGATAGCACTGCTGGAGAGTGAGGAAAGGTACCATAGCATCATTAAGCAATCATCGAGCGGGTTTCTCCTGATCGACAATTGTGGCACCATCATCGATTTCAACCCGGCGGGAGAAGAGAGCACGGGGCTCTACGCTGCAGACTGGCTCGGAAAATATGTATGGGATTTTAATGTTGAATTGATGCCGACGGGCGGGAGGACTCAGGCGATGCGCGAGCAGATGAAAGCAGAAATAATGGATCTCTTCCGGACCGGGTCCTCGCCCTGGATCAACAATCCGTGCGACATTATGCTACAGCGCCCCGATGGTAAAAGGCGGATAGTCCAAATAATGGTCTTCCCTATCAGAACCTCGAATGGTATGAATTTCGGTGCGTTCATTTGCGACGTCACTGATCGCAGGCAGGCCGAAGAGACCCTGAGGTTAGCGCAGTTTACCCTGGAAATCTCAAGTGACATGGTCGTATGGCTGGATTCGGAAGCAAGGATCATCTATGTCAATGATGCTGCCATCAAGGCGTTGGGCTACACCCGTGAAGAGATCCTATCTATGAGAGTCCCCGACGTGGACCCGAGTTTCTCCCTGGAAAGCTGGCCGGTGTTCTGGCGGGAGGTTAGGGAAAAGGGCCACCTCTTGATCGAGTCAACGCACAGGTCCCGAGATGGCCGTATTTACCCGGTTGAGATCACGGTCAATTTTATCAGATCCGGGGATAAAGAGTTCATTAGCTCGTCAGGAAAGGATATCACCGAACGCAAACAGGCCGAGGCAGCGCTACTAGATTCCAAAGAGCAAGCCGAGCTCTACCTGGATTTGATGGGCCACGACATCAATAACATGCACCAGATCGTGCTCGGCTACCTGGAGTTGGCCGAGGGGATGGCCATGGGGGATAGTCAGAGAGATATGCTCAGGACATCTATCGAGGTGTTGCAGCGGAGCGCCCGGCTGATCCAGAATGTGAGGAAGCTGCAGAGGCACAGGGATGGGTTGTTCCAGACGTGCAGGGTTGATGTGGCCGGTGTCGTGTCGACGGTGCAGCGGGAGTTCGGGGATGTGCCCGATAAGCCCGTCGTGTTGAACCTGAACGGCCGGGAGCACTATTATGTCCGGGCGAACGAATTGCTGCATGACGTGTTCGCGAACCTGGTGAGCAACTCGATCAGGCACACGAACACGCCGGCACAGATTGTCATCGACGTGGACCGGGTCGCTGAGGATGGCCGAGCTTGCTGCCGCGTCATCGTCGAGGACGACGGCCCGGGCATCCCCGACGAGAAGAAAGGCCACATATTCAACCGTATGCATAAAGGCTCGACGAGGGGCATGGGCCTCGGACTCTACCTGGTCAAATCGCTCGTGGACAGCTACGGCGGCCGGGTCTGGGTCGAGGACCGTGTCGTGGGCGACCACGCGAAGGGCGCCCGGTTCGTGGTCATGCTACCCACAGTTAAGAGTCAGCCGTAATCAAAGATAGGATGACATTGTTGAATAGATTCGCTCTTATGATCTGCAGATTAAAATCTTTATACCATCCATTCGAGGACACTGGGGAAACTTTGATTATGGAGTCTAAGTCTCCACAGTTATTACATTTACATTCTTAGTATTCATTATATTCTAACGATTTACGACAAAATGGACAAATATAATATACCCTCTCACTCATGATATCAACTCAGTTACCGGGAAAATGGATCATCATTCGGTGCATTTGGACCCAATAATTTTGCGAAAGGTTCGGTTAATAATATGTTTACGGGTACGCCCATTTCTTTTAACTTCTCGACTACCTTGGAAAAGCTTTGTGTGTACAAGCTAGTGAAATTAATCTTGTTTTCTAGTGGCACACCATCATATCTATTGTAACTGCCTTGTACTGATTGTTCCGTCATTAATGATTTTAGCTCGAGCTTCCTCTGTATTTCACTGGGATTATTCGATATAAACTCAATGGAACCCGTTGAAAAAGCGCCTTGCGGAACATAGTAGTTCACCTTTTCTATATCTTTAAGAAGGATTGTTTTTTTACCAGGGATATTAAGATCTTCATATTCGTGCCAATCATAATGTGTAATAACAATCCTATTTTCAAAAAGTTCAACCGAAGCAAAATGACCTGTTGCACTTGCTATAATATCGCTCATTATATCACCATAAGAAATTTTCATTTTATCCCGTGCTGAACCACACACCGTCTTTTCCGTTATAGTCCCTGTCAAATACGATGAGCGGGTGCTGTTCGTCCTGAGCTGCTTCTAGGCAGACCCATCCTTCAACCGTACCGCCACTGTATAGTTCGCCATCAATTGACGGGTCATATGTCCAATAATTGTTTTCGAAAACACGGCCCCCATCGTGTGATGTCGCCCTAAAATCATAGTTATATATTTTAAATGATTCACCACTAATGGTTGATGAAAGTATAGTTATTTTGAACTTAGCAAGAAGAAAGTCATCTGTCGTGCTTGTCGGCTTTTCAAAACTATTCTTTTCCAACATATTATCATTAGCATTTTCCCCTTTCGTTACATCCTCGAGTGTGATACTGTAGGTCGATCCATATAGGCTCGATGCCCAATCTTTCGGTGTATATGTGACAGTTGTGCCTAATGGTGCGGGGTTTTCTTTACTAAGACCAATTGTATTCGTTATTGGTTGGATAGTAGGTGTTGATGTTATCTGGCTTCCAGTGCAACAACAACATCCAGCTACCGATATAGTAATAATTAACAATAATATAGATGCTATGTATGTTAATTTCAAAATTATCCCCCATTCGATTTTTAATACTTTATAATCAAAAGTTAATTTAAAAGATTTCTCTATATACTATTTATTGTCAATAGATTACTTCAAAACCGAACGGGGCTTTATTCGATACCTAAAAAAAGGGGTAGGTCCCAGTCTAACTTTTCATTATGAACGCATATCCAAGAGATATGAGTCCAGAAAATATTAGAAGAGCGACTCCTAATGTCGTCTGGCCAAGGAGAATGAATATGACGCCCCCAATGCCGACGGCCGCAGGGCCTGTACCAGCCGAAAGCCCACTCATATGCTCACCAGTTCCCCGAACTCGGATATGTTTAGCTCCATTTTGACGAGACTATCCTGCTGGCCGATTATCCTGTTCAAGTTAATGTCGGCCTCCCGAACGGCTCTAAAACACTAATAATTAGAAACACGAGAACGGCATGTATTTCCAGTTATACATGCTGTCTCTCGTGTTTCAATCCCTTTCGGGAGGCTCGTGCCTTCGGGAGGCTT